>NZ_JADEWG010000012.1 GCF_015207735.1 [Phormidium] sp. LEGE 05292 | reverse complement strand
GAGGAGCAGAGGGGCAGGGGGGCAAAAGAGGAAAAATTTATCCTAATAATCTGTTGCCTGTTTATCCTTGATCTTTTGATTTTGCCAACAGCACGATCAAGTTACAGGCTAATAACTCAAGTCCATTAAACTAAATTGAAAGTTTAAATTCAATCAAGCTACTTATCCCCTCTGCTCCCCTGCTCCTCTGCTCCCCTGCTCCTCTGCTCCTCTGCCCCTCTGCCTTTTGTAACCAAAGATATTGTGTATTTTCTTCTCATTGTGTCAAGATTTTATAATTGTTCAGTATTTATACTCTGAGATACATGGCAGCATTAGCAGAAAGTACCTCATTTCGTTTACGCTTAGTGAATAACAATTCCCTCAAGGTTGTAGCACTGGGAGATAGTTTAGTTTATGGATTTGGCGATCATGAGGGTGGGGGATGGGTAGAACGACTCAGACGGCAGTGGATGATGCCGCCGAATCCGGGTCATGTTTTGTATAATTTGGGAGTGCGGGGCGATCGCGCACAGCAAGTTGCCCAACGTTTAGAAGATGAGTTTCGCAATCGGGGAGAACTGCGAAATCGTGTCCCAGATTTAATCATTCTTTCTGTGGGAGTGAATGATTCCGCGAGATTAGCTAGACCAGAAGGCAGAAATTATACAGAATTTCCCAACTTTCAAGCTGAAATAAATGGTTTGCTCAATCGCGCCCAACAATTGTGTCCGGTGTTATTTGTGGGCATGGTGCCTGTTAATGAAGAAAAAATGCCCTTTTTAGATTGTTTTTACTATAACTTGGCAGATCAATATCGATACAAAGAAGCAACTAAACAAGCTTGTCAGGCGCGAGAGATTCCCTATTTAGACATTTTTGATTTGTGGATGGGACGTGGTACACAATGGATGCGATCGCGCCTGACTGAAGATGGACTTCACCCGAATATTTTGGGATATCAAAGTTTATTAGAAGATGTCCTCAACTGGGAAGCCATGTACCAACTCACTAAAGCCAAACTAATTACAATCTAAACTATCTTTAGTAGCAACTTTAGTTACTGGGTTGACACCTTCGGCGCGTTGACAAAGACGTTTAACTTCGTAGCGATCGATAATCGCATCGGTGAAGTCAGCGCCAGTAATATCTGCATCCGCAAAACTAGTATCAACCATGATTGCCGCAGTGAAAATAGCGTTTTTTAGATTCGCTTTATTAAAGACTACGCTATCAACTAAAGCCCCAGCCAAACTAGCACCTTCTAAATTAGCTTCTGGCATAATTCCCTGAGTCATAATTGCCAAATTCAGATTAGAATTTTGGAAATTGATTCCCTTCATTTCCGCTGCTGCAAACACTGCGCCCTCTAAATCTGTATTAGAGAAATCGCGATTTTGTAAATTAGTCTTAGTGTAATTAACTGTTTTTTCTTGGGCAACAGCTACAGGAGTTGCACTTAACATTACCCAAAGAAAAGCCAAAATCACCGTTAAAATTACCGTCAACAAACGTAGCCAAATTGATTTAATTATTGTGGGAAAAGGTAATACCATAGCGCGTTGCTCATAACTTTACTCAACACATTAATGTTCGCACAACTTATGACTAGATTCATCAATTAAAATTCTTTTTAGAGGCGATCGCAAGGTGAGCGATCTCAATCCTTACTCGCTAAACTACGCGAAATGGGCATTAATCCCGAACAATTATAGGACTTTCGCACTGAGATCCCCCAACCCCCGAACCCAGGGGGGCTTAAGAAATTCCCCCCTTGGGTTCGGGGGATCAGGGTTTCAAGCCCGGAGTGCGTAAGTCCTAAATTATAAGCTCCCCATCCCCCAATCTCCCACCTCCCCCTTGGGTTGCTAAGACATCACCCGATCGGGGGAGTTAACCTAATGCTACTTAATAATACATTTGTAGTATTAGCAATATCTGAATTACAAGCCAATGATGTTAACGCTGACAAAGCGCCCCTACGGGGGTGAAACAGATTTAGAAGCGATCGCAAATCTCCTAGAAGCTTGCGAAGCGGTAGATAAACTCGAACAATGGACAACAGTTTCAGAACTGGAACGCGATTTTAATTCACCATATTTCGACAAAGAACGTGATTTACAACTTTGGGAAGATGACACAGGTCAATTAATTGGTTTTGCTACGTTGTGGCATCCCTCTGTTGGGGAATTAACCGATGTTAGACTTGGGTTTCGCGTTCATCCTCAAACTCGTGGGGGAACTTTGGAACGGGAAATTATCAATTGGGGAGAACAACGTCTGGCTGAACTTGCAAAAGAACAAGGTGTTACATCTGTGAAATTGCGTTGTAACAGTCGGGACGATCAAATCGATCGCATAGCCATACTACATGAAAATGGTTTCAGTGCCGATCGCTACTTTCTCACAATGGTACGCAGTCTCCAAGAACCACTTGCAGAACCTCAAATTCCCACAGGTTTTACAGTTCGTTCCGTAATCGCGGAACAAGACGCGGAAGCTTGGGTCGAAATGCACAACCAATCGTTTATCGATCACTGGAATCATCACGATTTAACAGTGGAAGAATACAAACATTGGCGCACCGATCCAGATTATAGACCGGAGTTGGATTTAGTTGCGATCGCCCCTGATGGCACCTTTGCTTCCCACTGTTATTGTGCAATTTATCCCGAAGATAACAAACGCAGCGGTCGTATAGAAGGTTGGGTAGCTATTCTGGGAACTAGGCGCGGTTTTCGTCGTTTAGGACTGGGAAAAGCAATGTTACTTAGCGGAATGCAAAAGTTACTTGCTGCGGGAATGGATATCGCCAAAATCGGTGTAGATTACGATAACCCCAACGGTGCGAGACAACTTTATGAGTCTGTTGGTTTCCGCAAACTCTATACTTGGGTGTGGTACTGCAAAGACGTAAGGGCGGGTTTAGTAAATAACCCCTTTATCTAATAAACAATCTCAATGGCAAAACCTTCCCCTACAAGATGTGTATCATTTTGGCATGAAAACGGTATAACTCTCTTTCTCCACCCCGCTAAAAAAACTTTGTTTTACCCCTTGACACCTTTTGTATTATGTTTGTATTATGAAAACATGGTGAGTTGAGGAAAGATTTTTCTTCACCTCGCTTGCGAAATCTGCACCTTGAAAACTGAATACTTAATTATTCTCAGACACAATTGAGAAACCTTCACTTAGGGATGATCTATCATGTTGACACTTGAAACCAAGTTATTTGGGAAGCAATCTACCAAATTTGACTCAAAAATTGAGCATAAAAGATTGACTTCTAACCCCTCTGAGACAGAATTAAAATCTCAACATTCTGAACATCTCAGTCAAACAAAAATCAATGAGAAAACTAGGCAAATTAAGCAAGATTATCATTTAGAGCGGCATTGTTTTTGGTAAAAATTATTAGCTTTAAAAAGCCCTCCTTTATGAAAATCTTGACGCAAATCTAAATAAAAAAGGAGGTGCTAAAATGGTACATATTCGCTTTGAAGGACGCTCTTACGATTTAACCGAACGTCAGCTAAATGTTACTCCAGGCATGAATGATACAGCGATTAAGGAACGTTTAGCACGGCATTTAGATGTGGGATGCGATCGCTTACAACATTACGTAATTGACAGACGACCAAGCGGCGACTTAATTATCCGCCCAGAAGCCGTTTACGGCTAACAAAATCGAAAATCACAAATCGATTGTTCCGCACCCTAACCCAAAAAGCTTACACACAATTCGCCTGATAAGCGGCAAGTTATAGGTGCAAATCCTATCGGCTCCACTTTCGGAAGTGAAAAGGAGAAAGACAAGGACAAAAGAAGTAGAGACGTTTCATGAAACATCTCTATTCATGAAAAATCTCTACCTTTCTTTTGTCTGTTTCTTGGGGCCGTAGTTCAAATAGTAGAACTGCAAGTGACTAGCTTTTTTAACTTGTGCGGAACAACCTTATTTCTTACTAGTTGGAGGACAAACACTTCGCGCCCTGAATTAGAAAGCTTACATACTAGCTCATTGGTAGAGCACTCGGCTGTTAACCGATTGGTAGTAGGTTCAAATCCTACGTATAAACAAACAGCTTTCTTGACTTGCGCGAAGTGATTTTACTCAAAACTGGTCTGTTGTGAGGACTTTAGTCCTTCTATCTAGGGATGTACGACTAAAGTCGCTACAACAAACCTAATTAAATTAAACTTGTATGATTAAACAAAATTAGCACTTCGCACCCCAACCGAAAAAGCTTACATACTAGCCAAATGGAAAAGGCGCTTGACTTAAGATCAAGATATACAGGTTCAAATCCTGTGTGTGAACACAACAGCTTTTTCAACTTGTGCGGAGTGTTAATTTAACTAATACTCGCAAGAGTTAAAAACCTTGAAATATCACTCAGTTGATGAAATCAAAACCCTAATTCAAGCTTTCGAGAATTGTACATTGCCCAGAAATGAGTGGACACATCCCGCTCATTTAACAGTTGCCTTGTGGTATCTCACTCACTATTCCGAAACAGAAGCAACAAATTACATTCGTAACGGAATCCAAAAGTACAATTCAGCAATGGGAATCAAAACCACAAAAGATAGCGGCTACCACGAAACCCTAACTATATTTTGGATTCGCATTGTTAGCCAATTTCTTACCACTCAATCCCAGAGAAATATTTTAAACTTAGCAAATAAACTAATCCAAAATTATGAAAACAAAAACCTACCATTTGAATACTACAGCCATGATTTACTCATGTCTTGGGAAGCACGAACAAATTGGGTAGAACCAGACTTAAAACCAGTTTAATTACTTCCCATTACCAACTACCAATTACCAATTACCAAAAATAGCAGTTATCGCCGCGCCCTCACAGAGAGAGCTTACACACAGCTACCTCATAAGTAGCTCTATCCTACCAAGATAGAAAGGTTCCTACATTGGATAGTAGGATGCAAGCCTGGGCCTTTATTAGCAGGCAAATTTAGCTCCCTCAACTTGCGCGGCTTATTATTAATAATTTTGCCGTGCGTGCGATATCTGCTCCTGACAATTTTGGATTTTAGATGATAAAAACTCGTTGCAAAAATGAATCAGATCCCCCCTAACCCCCCTTAACAAGGGGGGAAACAAATTGATTCAAAGTCCCCTTAACAAGGGGAGAACCAGAGGAAGCTTTACTATTAGCATTACCGAGGGAATTAAATTAATTCAAAGTCCCCCTTGTTAAGGGGGATTTAGGGGTATCTTCAATCTAAAATCACAAACTTTGATAAAAACTATTCAGGAGGTAGCCATGAATATGAATACTACAGAACGTGACTTGCGTTTAGAAATGCTCAACAGCTTGCTGACTACTCCTCACCGCAAGCTGGAAGAAGTAGCAGAAATTCACAAGTTAATTGTGGAACTTGACCCAATTTTTTACGGACATTTAGCCGTTTGGTATCAGAAAAATGGTGATGTACGTGACCATAAAGAAGTGTTCGTGGGTAATTTGTTAACTAGTAATTTGACAGAACACCGAGATGCTGGTTTTGTCATGTTACAACAATTTCCGCCTTATGAAGTGTCACGTATTATCGACTTCATGAAGCAGCATCGGGGAAAAGTTCCACGTTCTGCACGCACAGCTGTTACTCGTTATTTGAGAGAACGGGAAAAAAGCGCACAATTTTTCGATCGCGCAGCACTGCGAGGACGCAAAGCGATGAAGCATTTGTATGCGACATTGCACATTAAGCCAAATCAACGTGCAGATGCCGTATTGTTCAAAGATGTGCCGCCAACAGATAGCCTTGCTTTTATTTTGAAGCAACTGGCAAAATCTGCAACTCCCACAGAACAAGCAGCTTTGATTGTAGAGCATAATATACCTTATACGATCGCGATCGGTGCAGTCAAACAAGTAACACCAACAGTCTTAGTAGCGCTGATTAATTCCATGTCGCCGCAAGAGGTAATTAATAACCTCAAATCTCTCCAAGAACGAGGTGCAATGAATCACCCAGAAGTCAAAGCACTCATCGACAAAAAACTGGAAGAAGCGACAAACTCTAACCGAATTTCTGCTTACAAAGCGCGTGTTGCTGCCGATGTTAGCAAATTGGATGCCGAAACAACTGCCAAGTTGGAAAAAGTCACCGACGAACAGGTGAAAAAGCGCGGCAAAATTGCTAAATCAACCGCATTATTAGTAGATAAATCAGGCTCAATGACTAATGCCATAGAAGTTGGTAAGCGACTCGCTGCATTAATTTCTGGCATTTCCGACGCTGATTTATTCGTCTATGCTTTTGACACAATGCCTTACCCAATTAAAGCAGACGGTAAGGAATTGAGTCACTGGGAACGTGCCTTTAAGCATATCAGAGCAGATGGCGGAACTAGTATCGGTTGTGCCCTGGAAACAATGCGCTTGAAAAAACAGTCAGTTGAACAAATTATCATTGTCACCGACGAAGGCGAAAATGCTGCACCTTACTTTGCTCAAACTTACCAAACTTATTGCCGTGACTTAGCGGTAATGCCAAACGTAGTAATTGTGCGAGTTGGTTCTGCTTCTAATTATGTAGAAAGTCAACTCAAGCAAAAGCAAGTACCAGTAGAAACATTCACTTTTGCAGGTGACTACTACTCATTACCAAATTTAGTTCCTCTGCTGTCTCGTCCCTCTCGCCTGGAACTGTTAATGGAAATTTTAGACACACCATTGCCAGTTCGCGATGATAAGTAGCTAGCAAGGTGGGCAATACCCACTTTGCAAAAAAAAACACTATGAATACGGAACATTCAGTAGAGGAAGTGAATAAATAGAGGGGTGACGAATCATACTGTCTCCTACTTATTTCTCTACTCGGAAGCTAAAGGGGGTCAGCTGATGAGTGAATTGTTCCGTTCTCAAGTGGAAATGTTTGCAGAACCAAAGCAAGGTACTGTAACCCAAACAATTGCTCCTTATCAACGTGGTAGAGTGAAAGCAATGGGCAGTTATTGGCCTGCTGAATTTTACCAAGCAACTGAGCAAAAGCATCTACCTCCTGACGCACCAATTTTAATCGTGGGAATTCGGGATATCACTTTGTTAGTAATTCCTGTTTCTTAACTGAATAAAGGGGATTAATAATTAGTGACTGGGAAAATTTCTAACTTTTCTCAGTCACCAATCTCCAAATAAGAGAGGTGAGGTAAAGATGCGTCTCTATCGCCCTGTGGGGTTAAAAGAACTCGACTTAATTGCCAGAGCAAATTTTACGGCTTTCCCTCCCCGTCTTCCTGTACAACCAATTTTTTATCCGGTACTCAATTTTGAGTATGCCCAAAAAATTGCCCGTGATTGGAATACGAAAAGCAATAGTTTTGCTGGTTTTGTTACCAAGTTTGAGGTACAAGATAGTTATGTAAAAAAATTCCCTGTGCAAACTGTAGGCAGTCGAATTTGCCAAGAATTGTGGGTACCAGCAGAAGAATTAGCAGAGTTCAATCTTCATATTATTGGTAAAATTGAAGTTATGGCTGCTTACTATGGCGAAGATTTTCGCGGTGAAATTGACCTAAAAACAAACTTACCAAAAAGCCTCAAAATCCCAGCTTTTTAAGTAGTTAGTTGGGTGAGTTAGGCTGAACCTAACTCACCATAAACCTAGCGGGTAGTGCAAGCCCAAGTAACTACTTTACAAGCCCCTGTTCCGCATTGAGATACGGCGTTTGCTTCGGCTTGTGCGCGAGTGCCTGCCCACCCCCAACCTAGATGTTCGTCATCTTTGGCTACAGCGCCACAAGCGTTTTTAAACCAGACTTGAATTTGACAACCCTCTTCGCCACATTTTTCTAATGCTGCTCTTTCTGCTTGTTCCTGAGTTGGGTAATCATAAGCGTAGCCGTAGGCACCTGAATCTGAAGTGGCTATCGCCCCAAAGTTATCTGCTGCCAAAGCTACACCAGCCATTAACCCTTCCGCAAAAACTAAAACCCCCGCTAAAACTCCTAAAGGCTTCCTCATAAGGTTTTTTTTGATGATTAATGAATTTTTTCCATTCAAGCACATCCAATATTTAAGTGTCTTTTTTTACTCATCTAAAGCAAAATATCTTTACGTATTCTCCGATACTATTTAACTCAGGAGGTTGCATCAGAAAAATTAATCAACACTTTACATAACGATCGTTTTAGAGCCTAAAAAACGTTAAAATATAAGAGGAATTATGAAACTATCAGAAGCTTTAATCCTGAGAGCAGATTGCCAAAAAAGAATTGAGCAATTGCGCCAAAGATTGATCAGAAGTGCCAGAGTCCAAGAGGGAGAACAACCACCAGAAAACCCCTCCGCATTGCTAGCTGAATTAGAAACAAGTCTGCGCGAATTAACTGATTTAATTCAGAGAATTAACAAAACCAACTCTCTGACAAATCTTCGAGAAGGAGTAACTATATCTGATGCTTTAGCACAAAGAGATACACTCTTGCTAAAACGCAGCATTTATGATTCGCTGGTTAGCGCCGCTGCGTTAAACCAAAACCGATATAGTCAATCTGAAATCAAGTATTTCAGCACAGTTAATATTACTGAATTGCAAGCGCAAGTTGATAGGTTGTCTAGAGAATGTCGCGAGTTAGATACAACAATTCAAGCGGCAAACTGGAATACTGAATTAATGGATTAAGCAAGTTGGTAGCTAAAGCAATAGAGGCGAGTATAATCTTGCACCAATCTCATAAATTGGCTTTTAGCAAGGTATTAGGGGCAATACCAAATCGTATGACAAATTACGCCCAGTATTGTCACAAGTGTAAAGTGCATTGTTAAAGTTACAACCATGTACTGATCTATTGATTTTAGTGAGGGTGGGTTAGGGGCTAATTGCTTAATCAAAGGATTTTTGAAAGTGAAAAAATTAGGTGGTGTTATGAGTAATATGCAATCTGTATACAAACTTATCGCCTTAGAAGTGCAACAGCGACTCGCTGAATTAAATGTTACTGATTTTGATTCACCTCTACCTACAGGCGCAAGTAAAAACGTAAAAAAGCTTTCTCGAAAGAGTGTGCAATTCTTGCGGAATAGTCGTTATTTTCACAAGCTCAGCTATTGATAATAAAATGTAACAAAGCATCATAAATCAATTTCTTGTAATTTGTATTACAATATAAGACAATCGTTTGTGTACGCTCAAGTAAGAAATGTGAAGTAGGGGAGGAATATTAATTAATTTTAAAGATATGCAGTTGAACAATTCTCGCTTAGTTAAAATTAGCAAATATCTTAGTAAGCATTTGCGGCATACACCAGAGGAAATAGGTATTACACTAGCAGAAGGAGGCTGGGTTTCTGTTGAAGAATTAATGGAAGCGAGTCGAAAAAATGGGTTTTTGTTCACTCGTGCGGAATTAGATGAAGTAGTTGCTACAAATGATAAAAAGCGCTTTTCTTTTGATGATACAGGTAAATTAATTCGCGCAAATCAAGGTCACAGTGTAGAGGTTGATTTGCAATTGACTCCCACTTTGCCGCCAGATGTTTTATATCACGGAACAGGAGCTAATACAGTGGCATCTATTTTGCAAAATGGTCTGTGTAAAATGTCTCGACATCATGTACATTTAACTACAAATATTAGTACCGCTAAAAAAGTAGGAACAAGGCATGGTAAACCTGTAGTTTTTGTAGTAGACTCAGCAGCAATGCACAAAGATGGTTATGATTTTTACTGTTCGGAAAATGGAGTTTGGTTAGTCGATCGTGTACCATCTAAGTATTTACAACAGTTGCCAAATTAAAGCTGCTGATTAAAATTAGTAAAAATCTCCGATAATTAGCCACCATAGCACAGAAATTTAATTATGCCATTTGGATATTTCGGAAACAACGAAGAAAATTACAGCCAGAACAATCATCAATCAAAGGGTCTATTAGGAGCAGGTTGGCGACCGTTATCCAGACAATTTAATTTAGAATATTTTTTGCATTTAGTATGGAATGATAACAATGAATTGACTCAGAAAACTGCTGATGTAATTAGTGACCTTGCTAATGCTTTGGGGCGTAATGAATATACTTGGTGGGCTAATCTTTTAAATGTTTTTTCTGATAACGTTAAATATGAAATAGATGTATTCTGGAATTACTTGACTCCCGAACCTTCAATGCCAGATTACCGTTTCAAAGATGTTTTAACAACGGAAACTCCCATTAATCAGTCGGTCAGTCGGGATAGTATTCCGATCGATTATGTTTTGAATCGTCTCCAAGAACTTACTGTGAAAAAAATTCTGGAAATTTTGGGTCGTCCTGATATTATTACTCAGTATTTTATGGAGCGATATTACTATTACCCAGTGTCTCAATTTAGCAATTGGGAACGCTTAGAAACCCCAGGAACAATTTACGCTTATTGGTCGAAATACCAAGTTTGGTTGCAAATCGAAAGCTATGAAAAGGGACGACGTTGGTATAGTTTAATGGCGAAAGATTTAGCACCATTAATTAACAAAGCAACTTACAACTTGGCGGTGATTCTTAGCGGATACAAAAGCCGTGTAGGACAGGTTAATAGCTTGTTTTCTATTCGCACTTTTCCAGAGGATATTCAAAGCTTTACTGATAAAGTTCAGCAAGCAATTCTTGACCAAAATCAGTTAGCTGTTTTGGTGCATGGTGAACCGGGTACTGGTAAGACTGCATGGACTCAAGCGGTAGCTAAAGAAATTTTGATGCCTTTGGGTTTTGTAATATTTATTTTGGATCATGATGCGGTAGAAAATTTCATTCCGCCGAGCTATTTGGAGCGAATTTGTCTGATAATTAATGAGGCGGATAATTTGGCTCAGGATCGGGGAAGTGCAGCGGCTCAAGGTAATACTAGAACTGAGCATATTTTGAGTTTGTTGGATGGTACTTTGTATCAAAGTGTGATTGAGGAAGGGGGTATTCAGCAGAAACAAAAGTTCGTGGTGTTGTTGACTTGTAACACTACTGAAAGGTTAGATCCGGCTATTTTAAGGAAGGGAAGGGTTGATTTGATGTATGAGTTTGGACACAAGTTTGTTTGATTTTTTTAACCGCAAAGAACGAAAAGAGCGCGAAGGAAGAGAAAGAGGAGATTTATTAGGTCAAAAAGAACAATTAGTTGTGATTTAATATCATGTTCGGTCGTTCGGTCATAATATCCTTTTTCCAACACCCGGTAGAGACGTTATATATAACGTCTCTACATTATGAGTAATCAAACGGACATAATATCAAAGGTAAACCTAGTGTGGATATTCGTAAACTGTTGAATCAAATTGCTGTACAAGAGAAGCAGTTACAGGAAACTCAATTTCTGGCACCCTGCGTGCGTGGTGGGTTGGTTCGCACTAGGGTTGCTAATATTATTTATAGTTTTGCTCCGCAACCACAAAATTTTGAGGGTTGGGGAATTTTTCAGCCTGTTGATGAGAAGTTGGCGGCGGTGGTTGATGAACCAAGTTTGCCACAATTGGCGGAGTATTTGAAGTTATTGAAACCTCTAAGGTTGCGTTTAGCTTATGCTTTACGGGGTAAAACTTGGTTAGCTTATCCTGTGAATGAAGGTGATGCTTTACAACGGTTTGGTGTTGCTAAACCTTTCGCGGTACATTTGGTGAGTGAGGGTGCTACTTTTGAGCCAATTATTGCACGGTTTGATGGTAGTTCTTGGTGGTTTGATGATTACGATCGCCGTACCGATACCTTAATCACTGAAAACCTAAAAGAACATCTGAAAAAGGCTACTTCGCCAGAAAATTTGCGCTTTAAAGGTATTACGCCGGAAATGCGATCGCTTTACCAATTAACCACCAAAAAAAACCAAGAATTTGCAGCACAAACAGATGAACAACGTCTGCGAAAAGCTTTAAAAATTGGTGGTGGGGAAATGCGCGAATTTCGCGATCGCCAAGATCATTGGGTAGTAGAATGGACAACTGCTGATGGTCAACGTCACACTTCGGCAATTTCTAAGAGTGACTTAACAGTTATTAGTTCGGGAATTTGTTTGAGTGGACGCGATCGGGATTTTGATTTACAATCTCTCGTTGGGGTAATTGAAAATAAGGATTGAATATTAACCGCAATTTTTTCAAATGTTAATGGAAGCGTGTTAGCTTCAGAAATAGATTCACCTTCTGCTTGCCACGCTTCCAAATACAAAACTCTTTATTCGTTGCGCTTATCTTCTAATTCTTTGATTTGCTTCCTAATAGCAGATTCCATAATTGCGATATTATCAGGAGTATCTGGACAGGGATAAAGTTCAGTATTTTTTGAATTAGATTCTAGGCGATCGGCAAGTTTGTAAAATGCTTCATTATCATCTCGGTGTGAAAGGAGGTATGCTCTAAGTTCGGCAATACTCATGGTATCAAAATCCGGTTTCATCTAAACCTCCAATTTCCATCACGGTAAATAACTACTTGCAGTTCTTCAGATACAAAAATATATACGATGCCTGTACGCTCATCAAAACGAACAAGATCTATAGAACGATAGAAGTTCGTTAGGTACTGACAAATCCTAATGCAAGATTTTCCTTGTTCTCCTGTAGGAAAAATTATTTTATCCTCAAAATACCAAATATTATTTTAGAATATCCTTCTCGAAATCTGCAATTGCTTCTTGGGCTGAGGCTTCTAGTTTGCCATCAACAATATCCCTTTCTAACTGCTCATCCCAACGCTGATAGTCTAAATCAGCAATCCATTTCAAGAGTTTTTCAAATTCATCAGGTGTAAGTTTAAGGATGGCATCTTCAATTTGTTCAAGTGTCAACATAGGTCATCGGCTCATAATTAGGCAATTTGAAGCGTGTTAGCTTTAGGAATAGATTCGCCTTCTGCTTGCCACGCTTCTAAGTACATTTCTATCACTTCTTCGCGGTTACGAATTGCTTCAGCACTACATAATCCACCTTGCCATGAATTCGTCCGCCAGTTCTTGAACATGATTTTGATTGGGTTCGCCATGTGTTAAATCAAAAACCTGGCTGAGTTGGCTCCAAATACCGATCAAGTCCTCTACCGATGGTTGCAGAGCTTCAGGGCTATCAACTCGATAATGCACAGCTTTATTTCTCATCGAGACTAACTGCTTGATTCTATTAATATGTAATGTTTTTGCAACAATCTGCTCCTTGAAGCAAAACAACAACTTAGGCATCAATTCTGCTCTGTCAATGCTTTCATAATGCTCATTTGCTAATTGCTGTGACTCACGGAGGAAAAAAAGATGACGATTCAAACTTCCTTCTAGGCAAACGGTTAAGTTAATGATGTGACCAACAATATCAGTTGTAGACCGCAACTTCCTTTGCTTAGAAATTTTCATTCCCGATGTATAAGCTTCGTCTAAGGAAGAATACCAAGCATCAGACAGTTTCTCTGTGGTTTTTGGGTCGAGAATATTATTATCAATTTCCTCTCGATTGACGAACCAATCAGGCAATGATTTAGGTAGTTCAGGATATTGCCATGAATGGTCTGGCTCAATGTTTTTAATACGGTCGCCAAACAAATCGCTAGCAACTTCATAAGCAGCAGCTTCATGAGCGTAGCGAAAGGACTCATGCAACAAAAAACTTGCTACGTGTTCAGCAAAGCCAAAGCTTTCAACAGGGTCTTTTTTAGGCATATTTTAGAACTTTGTGCATCTATGAACCTTACGGAAAAAGCTCAATCTTACGCCCCATTTTTCGGAGGATTAGCAATACTTCCCCTCATCGACAGAACACGCAAAATATATTCAGACAAAGGCAGATTAAGCTGGGAAGCTTCTGTAGAAAGCTCACTTTCTAATTCTGGTGGTAAGTCAACATTTATGCTCACTTCGCCTCTCTTATTTCAGCTATTTTCAATCATACACAACTTTTTAAGGCTTCAATATCCGCACCAACAATTTTTTCCAAATTTCTCGTAATCTTTTCAATATCCCAATCCCACCAGGCAATTTCCAACAAAATATTGATTATTTCATCAGAAAAACGTTGGCGGATTAACTGCGCTGGATTTCCTCCCACAATGGTGTAAGGTTTCACATCTTTAGTAACTACAGATTTAGCAGCAATAATTGCGCCATCGCCAACTTTTACTCCTGGCATAATCGCGGCTTCATATCCAATCCACACATCATTGCCAATTACGGTATCACCCTTAAAAGGCAATTCACTAGGCTCTGGTGTAACTCGCTCCCAACCATTACCAAAAATGTTAAATGGATAGGTGGAAAACGCAGACATTTTATGATTTGCACCATTCATGATAAATTTTACGTTTCTGGCGATCGCGCAGAATTTGCCGATGATTAATTTGTCGCCAATAAAGGGGAAGTGATAGAGGACATTGCGATCGAAATTTTCCGAGTCTTCTGGATCGTCGTAATAAGTATAGTCGCCAATGATAATATTAGGATTTGAAACTGTATTTTTAATAAAACAAACTTGAGGAAAACCCTGCATTGGATGTAAATTTTTTGGATCTGGATATTGCATTACCACACCTCACGATTGAGCTAATGAGCTAATAAAACCATAACCATCATCAAATCGCGGTATCATCCGACAATTATAATTATTCAATTCGTCAACAATATTAGGATTGTCAAAATCTCTGGTATTCCGATTCAGGAAACAAGCTACTGAGGGATGATGCTGACGAAGGTGAGCAATAATTGACGCATAGACAATAGCATCCTGTGATTTCAAATTGTAAGGATATTCATACGTTGCTGCTTCAGTAAGGACATCAACAGTAAGGGCAATTACTTCTGCATTATGGAGTAGGCGATCGCGATATTGCACGAAACGTTGGCGTTCCTCATTATTACTTTGAACGAGCAAACTTGCAATGTCTTGAATACTACGAATCCGAGCAGTATAAAATGCCGTGCGTATCAATTGGCTCAGTTCTATATTAAGCAATTGCTGAAGTTCTCTACGATTCTTTGCTTGACGGCTTAATTTTTCGTGAGGTTCAGCCAGACTATATGCTGGGATGACTAGTTTTGCACGTCCAGCTTCACAAATTTGCAAAATCTGTTCGCAGCTTTGCCATTGTTCCTGCTGAAAAACTAACTCCAAGACAAAATTAGTTTCCACGTAAATATTCACGCCCCAGCCTCAAATTGTAAACTACCTCCAGCAATAGCAGCATAAAGACCAGAATCAATTAGCCATCGCTGAGATTCATCTGCCGGATTTGGTACTTCTGGTGAATCAATAATACTTGTTAACCAAGATGAGAAAATTATTTCCAGACTTTCACCGCTTATTTGTTGCTGATTTCTGATACCAGCTTTCTCAAAATAAGGCTGAAAAATAGCACTTGCATCAATAACATAAGTTGGTTCACTTTCATCAAGTGTTGCTTCCTTATCAGTCCACAAATAAAACCTATCGGGAAACACCATCAGGAAATAAGGGACTTTTGGAAAATCGCCATGAGCAAGAATATTGCGCCGAAATTTTGCTGCCCACTCTGGCAAAGTATGAAGCTTACTCTTGAATTCAACTATAAGTATAAGTTGACCTTCACGGTCATAAACTGCCAAATCCCAGACAGTAACTCGTTGACTTTGAGTGGGCATAATTCAAAATTTGAGACTCAATACCACTATTTTGACGCACAAATCCACCGGGAAGGTACTGCCCCTTCTAAGACACAGTTATCGGCTGTGCGCGTCACTATTTCCGCCTCCGGTGGGTAAAGGAAGATGGAGGACTCGAACCCCCAGGTGTTATCCTGCCCTGCTTTTCAAGAGCAGTTGCCGTCCATTCAGCGGCATCTTCCATAAATTGGGGTGTCTGGGGGAGCTCGAATCCCCTATTACTGATGCCACAAATCAGCGCCGCGACCACTTTGGCTTCAGACACAGTGGATCTGGTGGGGGTCGAACCCACAACCTCTTCTGTGCAAGAGAAGCGTTCTCCCATTGGAACTACAGACCCATTTTGGAATGTGCGATCGCATCAGACAAAAAGCGTGCAAGTTACCAGAGCATTTTGCGCTTTCTCAGATACTAGGGGGACTCCGCTGGTGAGTTATTACACACTCTTTAAAGGATGGCTACCTTCAGGCCAACCTCCCAGGTTCTTTGCACTCCCCGTTCCCACGCGCCTGCTGTTTTTGCCAGCAGTACTTTTCCTCTCGTACTAAAGTATGTAGGCTCTTGGATGTTAGGTCACGCGGTTGGATGCGATCGCGTAGCGTGCCGTAGGCATATCGCCATTCCCAGAAAAATATCAATAAGTGAATTTAACGCACCTCCTTTAAGTTATCAAAAAATTCAACGGGAATGGTAGGACTTGAACCTACACCAATCGATTTAGAAGATCGATGCCCCATCCTTTAGGCGACATTCCCTTGATAAATTTGGTAGTCCTGGTAGGAATCGAACCTACAACCACTTGCTTGTAAGGCAAGTTCTCTGCCATTGAGTTACAGGACTGAGAACAGCGAGAGTAGTAGGACTTGAACCTACAACCGTCAGGGTCGAAACCTGAAACTCTGTCCAATTGAGCTATACTCTCAGGTGGTTCTCAAGCGAGTGACGGGATTTGAACCCATGCGCTGAGTGTGGCGCACTCAGATGCTAGCCGCTACATCACACCCGCATTTTTCAAGCGGATAACGAGATTCAAACTCGTGCCTGAAGCTTGGAAGGCTTAGATGCTTTCACTACACCATATCCGCGAATGGGGACTGAGGATGACAGGCAAGATGCCTGTCCTACGGAACTAGGATTTTTTATAAATCAAATATTTCACGAAATCATCAGATTTGTTTTATTCATTATGACCCAAAACGATCGCCAAATTCTCTAAAAATTTTTCTCTCTCCTCTAGTGTCGAGAACTGAAAAAAGTACACTTTTGAATCTTCCCGAAAATTGCCCGTTTGCTAATAATAAATCGGCAAACATTTGGGCGACTATTGCCGGATCGTTTCGGAATACTCCACAACCCCAAGCGCCTAAAACTAAGGCATCACATTGATGGTAAGCTGCTAAACTTAATAGCTTGGCACCGCGAATATAGAGAACTTCGTTGATTTTTTCTTTGTCTTCTGGTTGTTTATTTTCAATTTCGCCAGCATTGGGGGCGGGGCTAGTAATGAAATCTACTATGTATGATGTTGATAGTAAGGTTCCATCATCTTTTTTGAAGACAGGACAACCTGGGGAATAAATCATGCGATCGGAATACAAAAGCGATCGACTACCCCGATGATAATCATAATACTCTGGACATTTTAACAGACTTTTGTAAAGTCCAGAACTGCGGGCTAAACTCTCTTCTTGCGCTTGAGCACCTCTGATAAATCCACCACCAGGGTTTTTAGCCGAAGCAAAATTCAAAACACCAATCCTTTCAAATTGTTGGGTTTGCGCCATGAATTCTGCGCCCATCAAAGTCGTCTCATTTTTGACCGTAAATACCGTATAAGAGAATTTAGGAGTTTCAGCAATAACTGCTTTTTGGATTTGCTCAATTTCCGGTGAGTCATAGCATTTTGTTTGAGCGATACATGATACTAATTCTCTCGCAATATCCACTCGTTTGCCTTCAGGAAATTGGTAATAACCATCCTCTAGGATTTTGAGAGTGTCTTGGGCGATCGCTTTTAGATCCATAATTTTTGCTTCTGCCTAACTTGGAAAAAAGAGGTAAGAATGCTGACCACTCAGCCAGGTGGAAACCTCAAGGTTTCATGGAACCTACAACCAAAACCCTGGATTTTATCGAACTTTAACCTTTAGGATTTGAGCTTTGATTGACTAAGGTTTAAGGTTTGAACTTTGAGCGTTAAGCTTTGAGCTTTAACCTTTAAGATGATTGCTAGATGGAATCGTTTGCGAAACGACACCTCACGACTGACAATCGTGCGCTCTACGCGATTGAGCTATCCATCCAAACCACAAATTTAGAGATTTTCAAGTAACCAGCAATTCTATTTATTTTAATCTGAAATTTCGATCGTTGTGCGAGCGTTGCTAATTGATAAAACGCGATCGCAAGTAGATTTAAACTCCTCAATAAATGTTTGTCGTCTAGCAATCTCTTCGGCTAAATTTGTGGGGTCTAGAAGTTCAACGCCCTCTCTTGCTAGGAAGCTATCAGCCAAAGATTGATACTTCTCAGAAGCAGCATTCTTACCCAAAACTTCCATTGCTAATTTATCGAGACGCTCTTTAACTTTCGCTTGCGCTATGTCATATTCTCGACGGGCGCGAGTAAAAGCTGATTGCATTGTGTTCAGAACTGACTCATAGTAAGCGATAAAACTTTTCATTTCGATCGCCTCTGCAACAGTCATTTCTTGACCTGCAATGGTGACGGTTGTCGAAGCATTAGAAAGTACGATCGCTCTTTTAATAGTACGTCTGCGAGAAATCAGATCGTCAACTCTTTGTAAACCTGCTCTAGCTTTTACCTGATACTCATCTCTCGATCTAAAACCTGTTGGGACTTTGCCAATTTCCAAAACTGTAATTAAAGCATTATTATCTAACCCTAATCTGGCAGAATCAATGCGTTTTTCTAATAGTGTTAACTCTGCCAAAGCATCCGTAACCGTCATCATTACCATAGCTTTTCACTCCTTAAATTTGAAAATCGACCTTTTTTATTAATAACTATTTCCAGGATTTACCCTGTCGGCTACATTAGCGTTTGAAACCAAAATCTCGCTTCTTAATCTTTGCCATGCGACCATCGGGGTGATGCCAAACAATCCCTTCAATATCTGCATCTTGGAGATAGCTTTTAATCTCAGCAAATGTTCGTCCGACATCTGCAATAATCTCACTACCATGCTTGACTAAGATATGTTGGGTCAGCTTGTCAGGATTACCATTAATTTTAGGCCCACACAGTTCGTAGGTGCCATCTTCAGGAATTCCATAAATGGTTTGATAATTAGCAAATCCTTCATTAAACCATTTATCTTCCGAGGCATCAGTTACAGGAACCCAACCAGGCCAGTGACCTGTAATTGAATCAGGTTCTTGACAAGGTTCAAACCCTTCTGGAGGAGTGCGCCCTTTCTTGCTATCGTAACGCTTGTAGAGCTTACCATATTTGACAATGCAGGCTGTACCATCCCACTTGCGAGTAGGTGTTCCCTCGCCTTGGAGTACCCATTCTGCCCCAGGAACAACTTCATCACGCACTAGGCGGTCTTGTTCGTAGTTGCGTGCAAAGACAGAAATTATTTTTTTCATGGTACTTTCCCTACATTCAAAGTTTAAGTAAAAGCATTATTATCTAAGCCTAATTTGGCAAAATAAAGACGATTTTTTAATAATGTTAGCTTTACCAAAGTATCTGTAACAGTCAACATTAACATAATTTTCTACTCCTTATTATTGAAAAATAAACATTAACAAGCAGATGGCGAGATTTGAACTCGCATAGGCAGTTTACAAGACTGCTGTGTTGCCATTGACACCACACCTGCATAATTTGGTGGCAGGGGCAAGATTTGAACTTGCTGATTTGCAGATTATGAGACTGCCGAGCCTTACCGTTGCTCCATCCCTGCAATGTCGCCAAATGCCCCTGACTGGAGTCGAACCAGCAACCTCTTCGTTCTAAGCGAAGCGCCTCTTTCCGATTGGGCTACAAGGGCAAGAAAAAAATTAACAAAACAGTTTCGTTGTGAGGACTTCAGTCCTACTCTTTACCAAAGAAACGACTAAAGTCGTCACTACAAACTTAATGACAGTTTAGCGATCGACCTTTACCCGTTTACCAGGGTCTTGTTTCCTCACCCAAGCGAGGAATTTCTGCATTTGTGGATCGCTTTTCAGCTTTTCTTTGCTGTTTAATTCTTGAGCCAAATACTTGTTATCAAACAACACATGAATCTGGCGATGACAAGCTGAACAAATATCAATTGTTGGGCCTGGATCTAACTTCTTGCGTTTGGTGCTTTGTCGCGGAATTAAGTGATGGACGGTTAATTTATCCATCGCTCGTTCGCAGAGTTCACAGGGCAAGGTTTCTTTGGGCAAAACTTTGAGATTCATCCTTTGGTGGGATTGGGAAGTGCGATCGCTTCCTGCGCTGCGCTCCGCGCAATCGCGCCAGCGTGCCGTAGGCGTATCGATCTTCAGACATTTTTGCTTTCTCCTTCTTAATTATGACAAAATTACATGAGTGCTACAGGAGTTGAACCTGTGTCAACCTGATTAAAAGTCAGGTGCATAACCGTTCTGCCAAACACCCATATTTGGTACTCCCGACAGGATTTGAACCTGTAAAAAACTAGGATCTCGGCCTAGAGCGTCTGCCAAATTGCGCCACGGGAGCATAAATTGGCTATTAGCCAAGTACCCCTGACTGGAGTCGAACCAGCAAAACGCAAGGTTTGAGCTTGCGACGGTTTCCAATTACGTCACAGGGGCATATCGGGGTGGCAGGATTTGAACCTACGACATTCTGCTCCCAAAGCAGACGCGCTACCAAGCTGCGCTACACCCCGTAATACTCCTGACTGGATTTGAACCAGCAACGAGCAAGGTTTAAGCTTGCTGCCTCTTCCGATTGGGCTACAGGAGCAAAAATAGGCTGCCCTGCCTGGGTTTGAACCAAGACTCTTCCCGTTCAAAGCGGGAGATGTTGCCAGTTACACCACAGGGCAATAAGTGGATGCCGGAGCAGGTCTCGAACCTGCAATCTCATCGTTCAGAGCGATGCGACTTTTCCGATTCGTCTACCCGGCAATAAATAAATGGCTGTCCTGGTAGGGATTGAACCTACGACCATTCGCTTAACAGGCGACTGCTACTACCACTGAGCTACAGGACAACGAACCCCCCAGGTCAGTATTGAACTGACGACCCCTTGATTTTCAGTCAAGTGCTCTGACCAACTGAGCTACCGGGGGAAACGAGAGCGGAGGGATTTGAACCCCCAAATTCTTCAGTTTCGTAGGCTGAGATGTTATCCCGTTACACCACTCTCTCAAGGCGGAGAAGGAGGGATTTGAACCCTCGGCGGCTGTTAAACCGCTCTTTCTTAGCAGGAAAGTGCCTTAAGCCACTCGGCCACCTCTCCACGATCGACCTCTGCAAAATTAAACTTGCGTTACCTAGAATCCTTGTTGTAGAGACGTTTCATGAAACGTCTCTACATTCTTTTTTGAGAGGTCTATTGGACGCGGGAGAAGGAATTGAACCTTCGTAAACGAGCTTATGAGACTCGTGAGTGACCACTACTCTATCCCGCAATGGGTCGGGCAAGAATTGAACTTGCAACGCTTTAAGCTACTGTTTTACAGACAGCTACCTACGCCAATAGGTGAGCCAACCCAAGAATTTTGATAGTGCTGACGGGATTTGAACCCGCAAATCACCTGATTGAAAGTCAAGCCGCTTAAGCCATTTGCGTACAGCACTATGGGAAATTTCTACTCCGTGCAAGTTTAAAAAGCTTTTTTTGATAACCTCCAAGTTAGGCGGAGGTTGCAGGAATCGAACCTACCTATGATTCTTTGGACGAACCATTTCACCAGATGTGTGTAAGCTTTATCTGTGAGGTCACGCAGTAGAACGCAGAGACTAGGATTTGAACCCAGACCAAAGGCTTTGGAGACCCCTGTGCTGCCGTTAACACCATCCCTGCATTTGGTAACAGCGACGGGATTTGCACCCGTATCAACCAAGTTATGAGCTTGGGGCTTTGCTGGTTAAGCTACGCTGCGATGTTACCAAGAGGTCAGAGTGGGATTTGAACCCACGACGAAAATCAGATTTGCAGTCTGATGCCTTCAACCACTTGGCTACCTGACCATTTGGTAGTCCCGACCAGATTTGAACTGGCATCTTCACCTTGAGGGGGTGACGGCTTATACCAATTCGCCTACGGGACTATTTGAGCGAGGCTGACGGGATTTGAACCCGCGACTTCTTGTTCGACAGACAAGCACTCTTGACCACTGAGTTACAGCCTCAAAAAAATGGGCTTTCTTATTTAGTTTTCAAGGTTCAATTTGTGGAATCGCGCTTGGGGTTTGGCTTTTGGCGCTTTCCCTTTCGCGCTACATTTATATACTACAAAATATACTACAAAAGTGTCAAGGGTTTTGGGAAAAAATTTTTTTCTCTTTTTAGTTTATGGCTGAAAACTAGTAATATCAGGGGTTTTGCTGAAAAAGCCTTGGCATACTACAACAAAATACAAAATTAAATCGCCCTGAGTTGGGTAATACAACTTAGGGCGATATGCCTACGGCAGGCTACGCCAACGAATTTCGATGAAATTTAATTCAGTACTGCATAGGTGGCTAGGAATCAGACCTATATATAAGGTAAAGGGTTATGTAATCGTTCCGCTGCTTCCTGCTCATTAACTGGGCAGGTATTTTTTTGGAGTTTGCAGCAGGTGTGTATGACAGAAATAATTGTGGCTCTTCCGTAATAGTGGTGATAAAACAAGCTTATAATCTAGCTGAATCAAGGTTTTCAGCCTTCATTTAGAATGCTTAAGAAAATAAGTAAATTCAGCAATCACTTGAATTTGTTTATACTGTAATGATGTTGCTCATCCTTAGCAGCGATCGCTATCAAGTTTTGTATTAAAACAAATCAAGGCGATCGCATTTCGATGGTTTTTAATTCAGTGTTGTATATATATCGTTGGCTATTTCAGCGACCTCCACAGCGTTGAAAAGCGGGAAGATGTCTTGTTTGGGAAACTTGACGCAGTTGAGCGCAAAGTTGGCTGATTTTTGAAATTATTATTCATTGCTTTCTCCTAATTTATTTAAATTAATAGTGGAATGGTGCGTTACGTTAGCACTAACGCACCCTACTTGTTTTTCCAGGGGATTTAGGGCGATCGCATTAATAGTTAGCAACAGTTTGCCATTCTTGAACTAAAGATGGGGGAATTGATAATTTAACAGGTTCTCCATTAACTGTTGGTAGTGTCAATGTTAGGGGAATTGCTGTCTGGAACTGTGTGACTAATGGCTGAAGATCGTACTGTCCTACATGAGGTTGGATCTCATCAGTAAAAATATTAGCGGAAGCATCATTAGCTTGCCAAGTTTTACCGAGTGAATTTGTTAGTAATAGGGGTTTGGTCCGATCGATCTCTACCATCCCCGGAAAACCCACTAATCTTAAATCAAAAGTTGCTTTCCCATCAGGACGAATCCGTTTAAAAGCGATCGCACCCCAACGATTTCCATACTGATCTTTTAAAGTTTCTCTAGACTGATAAACTACTTGTCCTGGCGCTTCTTCTAACTGGCGAATTGCTGCGGCTGCGGTTGCAGTATTTAAAATGTCAGCTACCATTAATATAGTCAACACTAAAACAGCCACTAACAGCAACGAAGAAAATAGTTTTTTCACAGGATATTTCATAAGTAATTCCCAATTTAAAGTTTAATCATTGCTGGTTGAATCTGACAATGCTTGTTGTAAATCGGGAATAAATGCAGCATACATTCCCCGCAAATCACCAACATTAAAGTTGTATGCTAAATCTTCAGGATATTTATCTTTGACAAACTGAGGTCGATCGCCTTTTTGCCCATGACAAACCAAACAACTAGCTTCGACATTAATCCGCCGATAATAACGAGTTCCCGCTTCTCCATTAATTGTTTCTCGCTGCCAAAAACCCATTAATTTTGGATCTTGTTCAAACCTTGCCAAGGCAATTTTCGCTTGTAAATTATCCGGCGCATGACTAGGATTGCGATATTTACTAGCAATTTGTTTCACCTGCCAGCCATTTTCCTGACTCAATTTTATCGCTTGCATTCCCACCGGACGACATACTTCTTTCATCGTTTGTAATGTTGGCGGTTCCGTCCTTCCTTCCAATGTTGAAGCTAATCCAGAACGCATCAAATCGAGATTTTCAATTGCTTCAATAGCTTTCGCTAATTCAGCGGGATTTGTTTCAGCTTGTGCAGGTAGGGGAATTAGGTAAATGGCGATCGCAAACAAACCAATAACTAACCGATAAAAACCTTTCCACATAAAGCAATCCTAAATCAACTTTGAAAACTAATGCAGCGACCCCATAAATAAATTTAAGCCGCTGCATCACTTAGACAAAAAATATAGCAATCCTCTCTCTCTTCTCTCTGTGTTCTCTGCGCCTGGAGCGGTTCATAAAAAATGAGGACTGCTATAACTTAACTAACTAACTAACTAACAGCAGGAGCACTCTTCACACTAATTGGACTCATCTGATTACCAGAAATCAAAAGTGGAAAATGATGAGTATTTGGAGCCCGCATTTCTTGAATTCCTAACGTTGCCCGATTGACTAAATCAGCATCAGTAGGAATCACATTTCCACTAGCATCAAGAACTGAATGGTTAAAATTAAATCCATTCAAATTAAAGGACATTGCACAAATTCCCAGAGACGCAAACCAAATTCCAATTGTGGGTAAAGCACCCATGAGAAAATGTACAGAACGACTGTTGCGAACGCCAACTCCCGGAACTAACAAACGTCCTAAATAACCAGCGTGTCCGGCTAAAAGATTATAAGTTCCTTCTTGTTGCCCAAACTTATATCCGGCATTTGTAGATTCTAGTTCACTAGTTTCTCGAATTAAACTACTGGTAACTAATGAACCATGTAAAGAACTCAACAAAGCACCGCCCAACACACCAGCAACACCGATCTGATGAAAGGGGTGCATTAATACATTGTGCTGTGCTTGTAGAGAAAACATGAAATAGAAAGTTCCAGAAATTCCTAAAGGCATTCCTTCGGAAAAACTACCTTGTCCGATCGGATAAACGAGCAAAATAGCGGTAGCTGCGGCGGCGGGTGCGGAAAAAGCAACTGCAATCCAGGGGCGCATTCCCAGGCGATAGCTTAACTCCCACAACCGACCTAAATAACACCAAACACCGATCAAAAAATGCAAAACTATGAGTTGATAAGGGCCACCATTGTAAAGCCATTCATCTAAAGAACTAGCTTCCCAAATGGGATAAAAATGTAACCCGATCGCAGCTGAAGTCGGCACTACTGCGGCAGTAATGAAATTTTGATTACCGAGAATTGAGCCAAAAATCGGTTCCCGAATTCCTTCCATATCTACTGGAGGTGCAGCAATAAAGGCGATCGTAAAAGCGATCGCAGCCACCAAAATTGTCGGAATCATCAAAACACCAAACCAACCAATATAAATGCGGTTTTCGGTACTGGTGATCCAGCTAGCAAATTTTGACCACAATTCACCGATATCCAGTTCATTTCGGCGTTGTAAAACGGTACTCATAGAACAATACTCCTAATGCTAGAAAAACGAAAAATTTTCGTTATTGAAGCTGAATTAAACGCTTCCTTTTGGCTTTTCAAGTGAGGTAATCCATAGCCACTAATTAGCCAAAAATGTTAGTAGGGGCGAATTATTTGGGCGATAATTTATTGACTCAAACCCTAGATTTTCTATCCGTTCTGCGAAGCAGTTCCCGAAGGGTATGCTTCGCCCTTTGTCATAGCTAACACAAGCAGTAAGGATTACCCATTTTTGCTCTACTACATTATTATATGTCTACCTAGTAATTAAATAAATTAAGTTCTGTTGATTCTAAGTAAACAATTGTGGCTAAAGATGAATTCCTGTTAAAAAGGTCTTCTGCGTTCTTCCGCAGTTTTAGATTTGTCGTAGGGAATGCCAATTTGATCCAGCAAAGGCTCGATCGGAACGGCTTTCGCATTCATACCGCAATCTTTAAAAGGATCGTAACCTAACAGCAACCCAGTCAATTGTGCATAGTCGAGGATGTTCACATTAAACTCTTCTTCCATCAGATCCTTGATAGCTCCCTGTTCAGCATCAAGAAATACCGTGCAACCCGGACAATTGGTAAGCATTAAGTTGCAGTCTGGGTGCATTTCTTTGAGACTTTTTAACTTTTTGTAAACGTGACTTGCGGTATAATCTCGGTTTTCTGGGAATGCACATTGCCGGAAACCCATGCCACAGCAATGTCTGCGTTCTGGATAATCCACAACCTCTGCACCAAAAGCTTCCAGCAATCCGACTAAGACTTGGGGGAACTCAGCGCCACCCATTGCATGATCGGGAAAAATCTTTCCGTAATGGCAGCCAACGTGCTCGGTTGCTTTGATTCCCTTGAGGCTATACTTTGCCTTTGCTGCAAGTTTATCGCGATTAGCAAAGAAAACATCCGAAGCATGGACAACGGAAGGTCTACCACCAGAAACATGAGGAATCCAAAACTCTCTTCCAGTGGTTTCTTTCAAGGTTTTTCTGGTGTATTCTTGCAACTGTGGTTCTTCTTCCCAGAGTTTGATCATTTCGGTGTAGTTGGCAAAGGAAGTGACGCAGAAGGAAAAAAGATTATCAACGCCTTGTTCGTGATGGGCTAGGGAAAAGTTCCGGGCGGCTACAACCATTTGGGTTTCTAAACATGATACATCGCCGTGATATCCGATCGCACCACAAGAAGTATGCCCCGGCGCTTCCCGCAAATCTATCCCCAAATCATTCTGTAAAATCTTGTAAGCAACGCCTTCCGAGTAAGGCGCAGCACTTTGCAGGAAACAGCTACGGAAGCAACCCCACAATTTTCCACCTTGGTCATCGATGCTGGGAACAGCTTTCTGGTGTTTTTCCCAAGCTTTGTTCTTTCCTGCGAGTTTCATCAAATTTTCTCCTTGGTAACTCTTTATCTAATGCCTCTTTCCCCGGCATTGATGCGGTCGTTTGGTAAGTTTTATTTTATAACTATATTGCTTATTGGTAATATAAAAGGCTTTGAGAATAATTTTCAATAAGTAATTATGCTTAATATTCTAAGTAAATTGTTGCGCTTTAGCGCTAAAGCGCAACAACTTACCATCAATCAATAGCTTTTTAACTATTTAGCTGTAAAATCAATAAAAAGTATTTATACCCAAGCTAGCCGATCTATTCAACACTAGAAACTTATGCAAACATTACCTTCATTACAAATTGGTCAACACATTGCTCGTTACCCGATCGTCCAAGGAGGAATGGGTATTCGCATTTCTGGAGCAAATCTCGCCGCTGCGGTGGCTAATGCCGGAGGAATCGGGATCGTCTCAGCGGTAGGATTAGGGCTCAACTCGCCTTACTTCGACATTAACCAGCCGAACGCTAGACAGAGAAGAGAAGAGTTTTTTGCAGCGAATCGACTGGCGCTGATTGATGAAATCAAAAAAGCCCGCGAACTTAGCCCGAATGGAATTATCGGTGTCAATGTGATGGTAGCGGCACGAGATTATGAAACTTTGATTCGCACATCGGCAGAACAAGGGGTAAATTTAATTATTTCTGGTGCAGGTTTGCCGCTTCAGTTGCCGGAATACACTTTAGAATATCCAGAAGTGGCGTTAGTGCCGATCGTCTCCACCACTCGTGCAGCTAGGGTGATTTGCCGGAAATGGGAACAAAAGTACAAACGGCTGCCGGATGCCTTTGTCGTGGAAAATCCCAATAATGCTGGGGGACATTTAGGCGCGAAGTACGAAGAACTGGACGATCCAGCCTTAGAAGCAGAACAGGTGATTCCTGAACTGGTAAATTATTTGACTAACGAACTTGGTAAACAGATTCCAGTGATTGCAGCGGGCGGTGTTTGGGATCGGGCCGATATCGAGAGGATGCTAGAGTTAGGGGCAAGTGGGGTGCAAATGGGTACTCGTTTTATTACTACAGACGAGTGTGATGCTGATATTCGTTATAAAGAATTTCATTTGCACGCGCAACCGGAAGATGTAGTAGTAGTGAAAAGTCCAGTGGGATTGCCAGGACGGGCGTTACTAAACCCCTTTGTGGAAAAGGCAATGTCCGATTCTGCACCATCAGAAAAAGGATGTAAGTTAAACTGTTTACAAGTTTGCCGTTTCCGAGAAGCTGGAGAACTTTATTGCATTGTTCAGGCGTTGGACAAAGCAGCGCGGGGTGATGTGGAAAATGGTTTGGTTTTTTCCGGTAGTAATGCTGGACGTGCGGAACGGATTATACCTGTTGCTGAGTTGATGGCAGAGTTAGTCAGAGTTTGAAGCTAGTAACTCAAATCAGGATAGAAGTGAAGGCAAGATGAAAAACCAGAACCCTTGTTTTTACGGTTTTTCCCTTCTGCCTTCTGCCTTCTGCTATATATTAAGGTCAAGCCGCACTCTGAACACTAATCGTGAATTATTTAATCTAAAGTTTCTTAGTCTTCTTCTAGTTTTGGTTCTAATTTTAGTTCAGGACTATCTTTTTCATCAGTCCAAGTTGCAATCATAGCAGCAATCGGGATTGAGAGAAAAATACCCAAAACTCCAGCGACTCTTTCGCCGACAAATATGGCAAAAAATAACAATACTGGATGTAAATTCAGCGAATCTTTCATGATTTTGGGAGAGATAAAGTTATCTTGAATTTGTTGTAATACAATACAAGCTACTAAAACTTTTACCGCCATCCAAAAGCTTTGGGAAGATAATACTAATGTGGTGACTATCAGCACTCCCAAAGTTGCACCAATTCCGGGTATAGCGTCCATAATTCCGATAACTAGCGACAAAATTAAAGAATATCTAATTCCCAAAATATTGAATACAATTAAACTGGCAATGGTGAGAAATGCCATTAAGGTTAGTTGGGCGCGAAAGAAGCCTAAAAAGCTTTTTTGGGTTTTGTAGGCAAAGCGATCGCGTACATCCAAAGGTACTAGTTTTAAAACTGTATGCCAAATTCTGCTGCCATCAAATAACATATATAAACAAATGACAGCAATAATGATAAACAGAAGAAAATTGGAAAATAAAGCTTGTACAAAACCTAAGCCAGTAATTAAACCTGACTGGAGGGTTTTCAAAATTCTATCCAAATTTTCTTCTATTCTCAAATTTCTTAATGATGGGATAACAGGTTCAGCAGTATCGATAAATTCTTTAATTCTTGCTACCAATCCTTGTCCCTGATTTAAAATTTCTAAACCGACAGTGACAACAAAAGTTATTATCAATAATAAACTAACGAGAAAAACTACTGTTACAGCTATTTTTCGCGGAACTAAGCGAGAAAGCCAGTTAACTGGATAATTAAGTAAAGCTGCGGCAATTGACGCTGTAGTAAACACAAAAATCAGCGTACTAAAGTAAGTGATTAACTGTATAAATGCCCAACCACAAATAAACAGAAGCAAAAACATTAGTAAAGAACGAACTCGCGATGAGTTACTGAGTTGTTGCCAAATACTATTTTTAGGCGGTTCATTCATTGTCGTAGTTTTCCTTGATTTCCATAGCTGGGCGTTGGTTGACTCGATGTAACAACCAGAGGGAGACAATTAAGCCAATTATTTGGGCTGCGATCGCACTAATTACCGCTTGCAATCCCATCATTTGTAATGGCGTAATTGGCACTCTTGCCATCACAGCTGCCCCCTGAGTGGGAGTAAATATTGTAGATGATCCTTGAGGCAATGATAGTAGCTTAACCAACAAATTATTCACTTGGTACATAGCAACAATTACCGCAAAAATCATTCCCGCTAGATTCACAAGTAAGCCAATTGATAAAGTGCGAATTACTTCTACTCTAGAGGGACGTATATCAGGATTTGGTAATCTTTGCCCAATTCTCGTATAACGAAAACACCAATAGAGAGTGAAAATTAGGGCAATTAACGAAGCATAACCAAAAAAGAAGGCTACGCTTCCAGAACCACCCAATTTATTAGGATTTCTGGGAATAAACAGAAAAGATATTGCGAAACTAATGGGAATAAAACCAAAAAACATTTGTAACCAAAAACCTGTCCAGCCAATTAGTCGCATTTCTGTAGCAATGCGCCGCACACTTGGAGGAGAATTTGATTCAAGTAAGTTAAGCATTTGTTATTAATCAATGCTCTAGAAGTTAGGAAAGCATTCTACCTTGTTTACCTGGCAGATTTTACCATCTTGCAATGATATTTAATCAAATTTTACGATTGAGGAATAGTTAAGGAAGCTATAGGGGTGCGTTATTAACACACCCTACTAATACCAATTCTCTATGAAGATGCGCTTAATTCACCCCACCCCAAACCCCTCCCCGTCTACGGGGAGGGGCAATGATTAAGCAGAATTTTACGGAGAATTGGTATAACTTACATTCCTGGCGCGTCGTACTCTAATTCTCCTTTTTCTAGCTTTTCTTGCACTAAACTTCTGTACAATTCAATTTCCCGATAAAATTGATCGGTAGAAACTTTTCCATGAGCATAAATTTCTTTTTTAATGTTTTGATACTCATGGGAAGTAATTTTGCCATCTGCCATTGCTTTTTCAATGATACCTTTGAGTCTTTCTAGTTGTGCTAACTCTTCGGCAGTTGGTTCTTTAGCATTAGGACGATCGATTTCCATTTTTTCCTCCTAACTTCTTTAAAGTAATTTATCAAACAGTAATTTAACTAACAGATTACCGCTAACGGCGATCGGTAGTTACAGGTTTAGGAATGATTGGAATTGGTGGTTTGCCACCAAAAGATTGTTCTAATTGTTCGGGAGTTAAAGAACGAATTAGATCTAATTTAAGCGGTTCTCGACTAACAGATTGAGCATAAGCCGCATTAATAATATCTTTATATTCTGAGCGATCGTTGAGGTAAGCTTGCATAAAGGCTAGGCTTAAACCTTTAATATAATCTCGTGCTAATTTAGGGTCTCGACCAGACAATAAAAATCCCAAAGTGTTCGGTGCTGGTTGGTTATCTGTACCATCAAATTGATCGGCAGCAGCGTGTCCACTGGGAATAACCACTGATAGATATTTTTCGGGATTTTTCATCCAAATAAAAGGTTGAATTTGTTCTTGAACTACCGAAGTAATAATATCAGCACTACCACCTAAAATCATGGTCGGAATTTGAATATTACTCATACCTTCAGGCCCAAAAACTATACTAGTTAAGGGATTAAGTGCAATTACAGCTTTAATTCTCGGGTCTCTGAAATTCTCAGTTACAGGAGGCAAATCTGTTGCTAAACATTGTAAAAATATAGAAGCATTGAGACTGACTTTTCTGTTGCTACAAGCTTGCGCTATTCGGGCTTGATTGAATTTAGCTCCTGCCAATGCTAAAGCAGTATAACCTCCATAAGAATGTCCTATTACCCCAACTTGTTGCAGATTCATTTTTCCGGCTAATTCCCCTTGGGATAACCTTTCTAATTGATCGAGAGTATACTTAATATCTAATGGGCGATCGACAAATTCCATAGGATCGGTACTGCTGCTACCTATCCCTAAAAGAAAAGCTTCTCTCTTTGCCGCATCACTACCAATATGTTGCGGTAAAACAGCTACAAAACCATGAGAAGCTAAATGTTGCCCCAAATAAGCAAATCCTTTTGGATCGGAACCTAAACCATGAGAAATTACCACCACTGGTGCTCTTTGAGATAACCCTTCCGGGATGTATAACTCAACACGAAAACTATGTTGAGAATTAGTTCCCACTAAAGGTTGACGATTCCGAGTTAATTGTAATGTACGGTGGTAAAAGCGAAATCTTCCTGGTTTTGTCAAATTACCAAGTGAGGGAATATTAGGACTTGATTGTGCTTCTTGTTCTGTTGCTTGGGAAACAGCAGCTACAGCTGCTTTTTGATAATCAAAAAGTGTGGTAAACTGCGCTTGTAATTCTAATAATTGTCTAGCATCCATGTAAATTTCCGACGTAGGAAACTTTCGCATAATATTAACTATCGTCATCCCTTCTGGGTCAGCCGCTGATAAAATTAAAGCGGCTCGCAGGGCATGAAATCCATCTAATCTGCTTCCTGTGCGAATCACATTTCCTAATTTTTGCAGTACATCGACTCCAATTGGTGCGTATGTTAATTGGGACATTACTACAGGAGTAACATCGAAACGTCTTTGCAAGAATTTTCGGAAATTGGCTAACCCATCTTCTTTGAGGAACCTAGCATAAAAACTTAAATCTCGATCGACTTCGCCAGTTTTAGCAAATTTTTCCAAAGAATTTACTGGTAAGGAAAATTCAAATACGCCATAAGATATAACAATTTTTTCTGCACCTAAAACTGGTTTAGGTCTTAAGGCTGTTGCTCCAATACCTAAAGTAAAAACACAACAGATAGACAAAAAACTTAATAAATTTTTCTTTCTTTCTGTTGAACTAGCCACTGGCTTAACAGACTGAGGCTTTTTATTTCTTAAGGTGGATGATGTGATGAGAAACATACGATAAAAAATATAATGGCTTACATTACTATTGCACAATATCAGTAGTACACAGCTATTAACTTCACACAAACTTAAGAAAATAGTTGAGAAATTTTAAGCCAGGAACAAAAACTAGATTTTCAATCTTTGTTTTCCCCATTAAACAGGAGTTTTTTGAGCATCATGAGTGAATTAATTGTACTTGGTTTTGATGACGAGTATAAAGCCGAAGAAGCTCGTCTTACCTTAGCTAAAATGCAAGTTGAGCATTTAGTTGATTTAGAAGATGCCGCAGTAGTAGTTAAGAACAAAGAAGGCAAAGTTAAGCTCAAACAAGCAGTAGACTTAACAGCTACAGGGGCAATTAGTGGTAGCTTTTGGGGTTTGTTAATTGGGACTCTTTTCTTAATGCCGATTTTGGGTGCCGCAGTGGGTGCTGCTTCCGGTGCTCTTGGTGGTGCTTTATCTGACATTGGTGTTAATGACCAATTTATGAGAGAATTAGCACAGTCAATGCAACCTGGCACTTCGGCACTGTTTGTTTTAGTTAGAAAAGCAACACCCGAAAAGGTGTTACCAGAACTACAGAAATATAATGCCAAAGTATTGCGAACTTCTCTGTCTAATGATGCAGAAAAGAAATTGCAAGATGCTTTGAGTGGTACTAGCACTACTCCCGCTACTGCTTCCTAAGCTAACTTAAGAAGCAAGTTTCGGGTTGGCAAACATATTCTGCCAATCCGAATTTTGTTTTATAGATGGATTGCATATAATATAGGATAGAGTTTTTTATTTAGCAACTATAATATACTAAATTTACCAATATTAATTATGCCTGCAACAATTGCCTTAATTGCTCATGATGCCAAGAAAGATGATCTAGTTAACTTTGCTAGAAAACACGCACCTTTGCTAGGGCGTTACAAATTAATTGCCACAGCTAATACAGGAGAACGCATTGCCGCAGAAACCGGGTTGAATGTAGAAAAACTGGCTGCTGGTAGTAGGGGCGGAGATGTACAAATTGCCGCCGAAGTGGTAACAGGTAATGTGATTGCGGTGATCTTCTTAGTGGAGTCTTTTTATGTCCAACCTTATGAACCGAACGTACAGACAATTTTACAAGTTTGTCAGGTTCATAATGTTGCCATAGCGACTAATTTATCAACCGCAGAGGCGATCGCAACTTCCCTAGCCAAAACCTTAGTTGCCCATTTAATCTATAATCCCGTTGCTGGGCAAGGTAACGCCGAACAAGAGTTAACATTAATTCGGGAATTATTAGAACCACATTTACATTTACAAATTCACTTTACCGAACCAGAAGTCGATCCTGTTAGTTTGGCAGAAAGAGCGATCGCCACCAAAGCCGATATAATAATTGCTTCCGGTGGAGATGGCACAGTTTCCGCAGTTGCCGGAGCCTTAATTGGTAGTGGCATTCCATTAGGAATTATTCCCAGAGGAACTGCTAATGCCTTTGCCGTTTCTTTAGGAATTCCTAGATTATTACCAATTAGAAATGCCTGTCAAATCATCTTAGCCAACAACACTCGTACAGTAGACGTTGCTAGATGTAATGGCTTACCAATGATTTTATTAGCAGGCATAGGTTACGAAGCTGCAACAGTAGAAAGAGCTAGTCGAGAATTAAAAGATCAGTGGGGTGCAATGGCATACTTAATGGCAGGTTGGCAACTACTTGATGAATCAGTTCTCTTTGACACAGAAATCGAAACTGAAGAAGGAAAAAATTATAATTTTCAAGCAACAGCAATTACAATAGCTAATGCCGCACCACCAACTTCCGTATTAGCTCAAGGTGCAGGACAAGTAATATTTGATGATGGATTACTAGATGTTACGATCGCCACGCCGGAAAACAAATTAGACGCAGTTTCCGCCATGCTAAGAATGTTTGGTGCAGCAATTACTAGAACTGAATTTGAACATAAAAATGTCATTCATGGACGGGCTAAGTGGCTTAAATTAACCACAAATCCCCCGCAAAAAGTAGTAGTAGACGGAGAAATTATTGGTACAACACCGATCGAAGTTGAGTGTATTCCTGGTGGGTTAACAGTTTTAGCTCCCAAAGCTTGACACCCAAACCTCAAGTTCCTATAAAATTCATATCTTTATTCTTTACCCTAATTAGATCCCCAAATCTCTAGTGCAGTTGTATTAGAGTAACTGCAAGCTTGAGAAATTCTTTAAAATTATCTATACCGAGCAAAAAACTTGTATAATTCAATCCTGTTAATGGGGCATAGTGACAAATTTAATCAAAAATAAACATGACAAAACTTCATATTGCAACTACTACTACGAAAAAAGCTAATGTATCATTCCCGATTCAACTAATAAGTGCAGTCTTACTAGTTTCTCTAACAAGTACAGCCTGTAGTGAAAAGAAACAACCTGCCGCCACAGCAGGAGCACCACCAGCTGCGGTTCCTGTCAAATTGCTAAAAATAGAACCTACCAAGATAGAAGAAACAACCCAATACCAAGGTCAACTGCAAGCAGTAAAAAGAGTTTCATTAGCACCGCAAACCAGCGGTCGCATTCAACAAATAAATGTTACCCAAGGACAAAGCGTTAAAACTGGGGAACAAATAATGCTATTGAGTCCCGAAAAAAGTCAAGCAGATGTGCAAGGGGCACAAGCGCAAGTTCAAGCACAGAAAAGCAACTTAGCCAACGCCCAAGCCCAAGTCACAGGGCAACAAAGCAGCTTAGCAAATGCCCAAGCCCAAGTCAAAGCACAACAAAGCAACTTGGCAAATGCCCAAGCCAGAGTTACCGCCGCCCAAGCAGATGTAGCCCGTCAACAAGCACAAGTAGAAGCAGCGAGAGCCGAAATTCAAGCTAGGGAAGGAGAGTTGCGGCTAGCGCAGGTAAATTACGATCGCGCCAAATCCCTAGTCAATCAAGGAGCATTACCCAGACAAGAGCTAGACCAAAGAACAGCCCAACTAAATAATGCCAGAGCCGCCGTCAACGTTGCCCGACAACAACTAGTAGCCGCTCAAAAATCCTTAAGTAGTGCTCAAGCCAACGTTACAGCTGCTCAATCCACCGTAACTCAAGCCCAAGCCAACATCAGATCGGCCCAAGCTACCGTAACTCAAGCCGAAGCCAACATCAAAGCTGCTCAAGCTACCGTAGCTCAAGCCCAAGCAGGCGTATCCCAAGCCGAAGCCAATGTCAAAGCAGCAAACACAGCCCTGGGCTATAACAAAGTCGTTGCCCCCATTAATGGTGTAGTCGGGACTATTCCAGTCAGAGTAGGAGATTTTGTCAATACCGGACAGCAAGTTACAAGTATTATTCAAAACGACGCTTTTGAACTGCAAATTCCCGTTTCCGTGCAACGCACCCCGCAACTAAAATTGGGTTTACCAGTACAAATTATTAATCCACAAAATAACAAACCTGCCGTTATTGGAAGTATTAGCTTTATTTCACCGCAAATCGATCGAGCAAGCCAAACAATCTTAACTAAAGCTGTATTTCCTAACGTTAAAGATTATCTGAGAGATCAACTAACAGTAACAGCGAAAATTGTTTGGAACGAAGGCACAGGAATTTTAATTCCCACTGAATCTGTCACTAGAATTGGCAATCAACCTTTCGTATTTGTGGCACAGGAAAGTAAAGATAAGGACGGGAAATCACAAATGACCGTGAATCAAACAACCGTGCAATTAGGGCCAGTTCAAGGAAATAATTTTCAAGTCAAAGAAGGTTTACAAACAGGGCAAAGTATTGCTGTCAGCAATATTCTCAGATTAAGAAATGGTGTACCAATTACTCCCGAACCTTAAGTGCGATCGGATTTCGGCAATTAATCCCTAACAGCTAAATCGAGTTTTTACTCAAAACTCCAAACTCCAAACTCCAAACTCATTAAAAAACATGGCTGTATTCTCAATTTCAGATAACTTCATTAAACGACCAGTACTGACCACAGTTTGTACAATCCTCATTGTACTAATCGGTACTATTTGTATCCCACTATTACCCATCAACAACTTACCAGATATTGCACCAATTCAAATCCAAGTCAACGGCACCTACACTGGTGCTGATGCTCAAACAGTAGCAGACACCGTAACTACCACACTTCAAAGGCAAATTAACGGTGTTGAAGGTTTACAATTCATTACTTCTCAAAGCACCAGTTCTGGCGCAAGTTCGATTCAAGCATTCTTTGGTGTCGATACAGATAGAAACATTAACCAAGTTAACGTTCAAAACCAAGTAACCCTCGCCCAACCCCAATTACCAGATATAGTCAGACAAAATGGGGTAGCAGTAAGAGCATCATCAACTAGTATTTTGTTGGTCTATGGTTTCAACGCCGAAAACAACAAATATGACGATACTTTTATCAGCAATTACTTAGATTTGTACGTTACAGATACTCTGCGAAGAGTTCCAGGTGTAGGAGATTTGACGATTTTAGGTCAACGCCAATACTCCATGAGAATTTGGCTCGATCCTAATAGAATGGCAGCTAGAGGATTAACCCCACCTGATGTAATTTCCGCTTTGCAATCACAAAATGTGCAAGTAGGGATAGGTAGAATTGGTAGCCAACCCGCACCAGCCGATCAGTCATTTAGTTTTCCAGTGAGAGTGCAAGGAAGATTCCAAAATGAAGCAGAATTTGAAAACTTAATTATTCGATCGGAACCTAACGGCAGTTTACTAAGACTAAGAGATGTTGGACGAGCAGAATTAGGGGCAGAAAATTACGATTTACAAGCATTAGTAAATGGTCAACCTGGTATAGGTATTGCGATCTATCAATTACCAGGAAGTAACGCGGTAGATATAGCCGCAAAAATTAAAGAAATAATGGCGGGGTTAGAAAAATCTTTTCCCCCTGGATTAAAATCTCATTTAGTTTATGACATTACAGAGTTTATTGAAACTTCTTTACAAGAAGTGTTTAAAACTCTGATCGAAGCGATTTTGTTAGTAATTTTAATCATTTTTATCTTCTTACAAGATTGGCGAACTACGATTATTCCTGCTGTAGCAATTCCGGTGTCTTTGTTAGGGACAATGGGATTTACTTTAGCCTTTGGTTTTTCTTTGAACACCCTAACTATGTTTGCTTTGATTTTGGCAACAGGTTTAGTGGTAGATGATGGAATTGTGGTGGTAGAAGCAGTTGCGGGGAAAATGGAACAGGGAATGAGCCCGCGTCAAGCTGCTTTACAATCAATGAATGAATTAGGAGGGGCAGTTGTTTCTACTTCCTTAGTGTTGATAGCTGTATTTTTACCTGTGACGTTTTTCCCTGGTGCAACAGGGATTATGTATCAACAATTTGCCTTAGTTATTATCTTTTCCATTATCGTTTCTACCTTTAATGCCTTAACTTTTTCTCCAAGTATGGCAGCAATATTATTGCGAACTAAACAAGGAGAAGGTAGAGGGCCTTTAGCTTGGTTTTTCCGGCAATTTAACCGCGTGTTTGAGAAAATTATGGCGGGTTATGCCAAAGTTGTTAAACTTCTAATTAAGTTGAAATTAGTTGTTTTTGGTATTTTTATTGCTTTGTTAACAGGTACGGTTTTGCTTTATATGGCAGTGCCAAGCGGGTTTATCCCTGAAGAAGATCAAGGTTTGTTTTTGGGGATTATTCAATCACCGGAAGGAGTGGCTTTAAACTATACCAATAGAGTGGCAAATACAGTTTATCAAGAACTGAAAGAAGTACCGGAAGTAGAAGGATCGTTAATTGTAAGTGGGTTCGGTTTAGATGGTAGCGGGCCAAGTAGAGGCACGTTTTTTGTCAAGTTAACAAATTGGGCAGAAAGAACTAAAAAAGACCAAAGTGTGAGAGCAATTTTGGCGAAGTTAAATCGCAAATTTGCTCAAAATCAACAAGCAATTATTCAGGCATTTAACTTACCTCCTGTACCAGGATTTAGTGCTACGGGTGGTTTTGAGTTTCAGTTGCAAAATACATCGGGGGGACAATTAACTTTTGATCAATTCCTGAAAAGTGCGAATGAAATTATTGCTAAAGCAAACCAAAACCCGAATTTAAGTAGAGTTTTCACGCAGTTTACTGCTAATACTCCGCAGTTGGAAATTGATATTAACCGGGATAGATTAGCTAGTTTAAATATTGATTTTGTCCAAGCAATGACGACTTTAGGTACTTATATTGGCGGTCGTTATGTGAATGATTTTAGTATGGGACAACGGAATTACCGGGTGATGGTGCAAGCAGACGAACAGTTTCGGAGTAGGCCGGAAGATTTAGGACAGGTGTATGTACGATCGCGCAATAACCAGCTAGTCCAACTTAAAGAGTTCGCCACAATTAGAGAAATTGTTGGCCCATCAGTAATTTCTAACTTTAACTTATTTCCTAGTATTAAAATCCAAGGCAACCCAGCACCAGGTAGGTCTTCTGGAGAAGCAATTCAAGCGATGGATCAGGTGTTTCGATCGTTAGGAATTTCCGGTTTATCTTATGAATGGTCTGGACTAACTCGTGAGGAAATTCAATCAGGTGGTCAAGTTGCTATAATTATGGCTTTGGGTCTAGTTATTGTCTTCTTAGTATTAGCAGCACAATACGAAAATTACATTGATCCTGTAATTATTTTGCTCACAGTACCGATGGCAGTTTTCGGGGCAATGTTATTTATTTCTCTTGACCCTAGAGAGTTAGTCAACGATCTTTACTGCCAAATTGCTTTAGTAATGTTGATTGGGTTAGCATCGAAAAACGCAATTTTGATCGTAGAATTTGCCAACCAATCAAGAGAAAGTTTCGGGATGACTATTCCCCAAGCTGCGGCGAATGCGGCGAAGGAACGTTTTCGCCCAATTTTGATGACAGCTTGTTCAACTTTGGTGGGTTTTTGGCCTTTGGTTGTCGCTTCTGGTGCTTCCGCTGCTAGTCGTTGGTCTTTGGGAGTGGCAGTTTTTGGCGGGTTTTTTGTCGCCACTATTATGAGTTTCTTCTTAGTACCTGTTTTGTATGTGGTAATTAAGCAAGTGGCAGAATTTGTCTTTGGAGGGAAGAAGAAGAAAAGTAAGGTTGCACCAGTAACGGAAGCACCAATTGAAGGCAGAAGCGAAGAGGAACAAGAGAGTGAAGAAACACCTGCTAATGCTGTTAGTTCCGATGCAGATAGTCGAGGGTCTGTAGTATTGGGTAATGGCGACTCACCAACTATTTACTATCCACCATCAAATACTTCTTCAAGTGATACGACAATTCAACCAGAGGATCATCAGGAAATGCCTTCTTCTCCGGCTGCCGAAGATTCCGAAACAGTGAAGCCCCAAGGTGATAATAAACCCCTGTAAGTAATGGGTAGTGGGTAGGGCAAAAGTAACCTGCTACCTAGCATCAATTAGCAAAAATTGCCAGAAAGTAAAGTATTTATTAATGGTTTTATCGCCACTGTTCCAGTAATTATTGACTCTTGCATCAAATTTTGGATCTTTAGTTATTTGACAAGGTACTCACCTTCTGTTTCAGCTATTTTTGAAAGAATGAATTCTTAGGAGATGCAAAAAATGGGGGAATTATGCAATATAGCCAATTAAAAATTTTAACAAAAAATAAATACAATCGATTACTGTTTGTTCAGTTATTAGGTTTATTCATGTTTCCTTTGGTTCAGAATAATCAAATAGTAAACATTGTTTTTACGCTAGTCTTTTTCTTTAGTTTTTTAGGAACTATTATTTTAATAATTACCGAACTAGAACATAGTAAAAAATTTTTTTGCTGGTATTTAATACTGGCGTTAATAGCATTAATTTGTTATTTTATTGGATCGTTGAATTTATTTCTTCAAGACAAAATACTAGTTATTTTTACGATTAGTAATGTAATTGTATTGTTTTTTATGGCTATATCAATAAACTTAATTGTTCGAGAAATATTTCCGACTCGGAAGGTAACAGGCGACACCATTAAAGGCGGGGTGTGCGTTTACTTGTTATTGGGTTTATTATGGGATAATATTTATCAAATAATTTATAGTTTTAATTCTAACTCATTTAACGGAATAGCGAGTTCACATAGCCAAGCAGATCTGCTTTATTTTAGTTATATAACCTTAACTACTGTGGGCTATGGTGATATTACTCCAGTGACTAGTATTGCTAGAGTTTTAGCAAATTTAGAGGCAATTGTGGGAATAATGTATCCGGCTATTTATATTTCTAGATTGGTAGGAATTTACAGTAACGAACAGGGAAAATCCTCTGGAGAAGAAAAGTTAAAAGAAAAGGAGAAAAACAAATGAATTTGAAACTGATAGTTTTTTCCAGTTTAATAACTGCCATAATTGGAGCAATGTTAGGGTTTGGTGTGGGTAAAGTTTTCGGCCCAAAATATAGCAGTCAAATTTACCAAAATATCCCCGCCAAGTATGCTGTAGTAGGCGGTGTAGCGGGATTTATTATTGGTGGATGTCAAGAATCAATTAGACAGCTGAAAAAACAGCGAGATGAGGAAGAAGCGGAAGGCAGTGGTGCAGGGGTGCAGCGGCGCAGGGGAGAATAAATTAATTTGTAATTTGGCTTTGAGAGTAAAAGTATTTGTCAATACAGAATCGATCGCACCATGCAAACATAGATTAAAAGAATACAAAACTACTGATAAGGAAATCAATTATTCTGGTTTAATCGTTAAGCGGATAGTACCACTTGATATAAACAGAGGACATTGATTTTATGGTAGCGATCGCATCCATTCATGGCAGAGAAATTCTCGACTCTCGCGGCAACCCAACCGTTGAAGTTGATGTCGTCCTAGAAGATGGTAGCAAAGGACGGGCAGCAGTACCTTCTGGCGCTTCTACCGGAAGTCGGGAAGCTTTGGAACTAAGAGACTCAGAACCACGCTACCTGGGCAAAGGCGTACTCAAGGCGGTGAAAAATGTCAATGAAATCATCGCCCCTGCCCTCAAAGGCGCGGATGCCAGCGATCAAACAGCAGTTGATAACAAAATGCTGGAAATGGATGGCACTGAGTACAAATCTAACTTGGGTGCAAACTCGATTTTAGGTGTATCGATGGCAGTGGCAAGGGCGGCAGCAAATTCAGCAAAATTACCGCTTTATCGCTACTTAGGCGGCGATGATGCGGTATTACTGCCTGTACCTATGTTTAATATTCTCAATGGTGGAGCCCATGCTGATAATAACGTAGACTTTCAAGAGTTTATGATCGGCCCTGTGGGAGCACCAACTTTCAGCGAATCTTTACGCATGGGGGCAGAAATTTATCATGCGTTAAAGTCGATTTTGAAGAAAAAAGGTTACGGTACTGGAGTAGGTGATGAAGGTGGTTTTGCCCCTAGTTTGAAAAGCAACGTGGAAGCAATTGAGGTAATTTTAGAAGGGATTGACAAGGTAGGATTAAAAGCTGGGGAAGATGTGGCGATCGCATTAGATCCTGCTACTAGTGAATTGTACCGGGAAGAAGACGGCAAATACGAGTTTTACAAGTCTGATAAAAGTCGGAAAACTACCGAAGAAATGATCGATCTTTGGGAAAGTTGGGTAAACCAATATCCGATTATTTCTATTGAAGACGGTTTAGGCGAAAAAGATTGGTCAGGTTGGCAACTTTTGACCAAACGCTTAGGCGGTAGAATTCAGTTAGTAGGAGATGACGTATTTGTAACCAACCCGGCAATTATCCGAAAAGCGATCGCAGATGGCGTAGGCAACGCTGTTTTAATTAAAGTTAACCAAATTGGTTCTATTACTGAAACTTTAAACGCCATTAAAGAAGCTACTGCCGCCGGATATACTAACATGACAAGTCACCGTTCTGGCGAAACTCCTGATGATTTTATCGCAGATTTAGCTGTTGCTACTGGTTCAGGACAAATTAAAACTGGTGCGCCTTGTCGCGGTGAAAGACTGGCTAAATATAACCAACTACTTCGCATTGAAGAAGAGTTAGGAAGTAAAGCAGTTTACTCCGGTTGGTCGAAATTTAAAAAAGGGTAAGTGAGAGAAACAAGCAAAGAGAATTAAATTGACATACTCCCCCGTGAAGCATTGCTGTGACGGGGGATTCTTCCAAAGTCACCTTTTGGAATTACTGCTTTAACCATAGACAGAAACAGGTATAGCAAAAGGCAGAAGGCAGAAGGTAAGACAAAAGAAAATCAATGATTTGAGCATGATTTGGGCAATCAAGAATGGCTTAATCGCCTTGGCGGTTGCTATACTTCTCTGGATTTGAAATGGCTTTACAGCCTGTCTTTTGACATTTATTTAATTTCATGGACTTATAGTGATTAGTGCCTCTATCTTTACTTTGGCAAAAAGCAATGAGTAAAATTAACGCTGCTTTAAACTCATCACAAGTTGCTGAACCTCCCAGCAATCGCTTTTATCGCACGGTTTGGCGATGGCACTTTTATGCAGGTTTATTTGTGATTCCTTTCATGGTGATTTTGTCAATTACAGGCATAATTTACCTGTTTAAACCACAATTAGATGCTGCGATGTATCACGATCGAATGTTCGTGAAGCCTGCGGATGTAGCGATGCCTTATACTCAACAAGTGGCAGTTGTGCAACGAACTTATCCTGATGCCAAAGTAACAAAATTTACGCCCAGTGTTGCTGCTAACCGTAGTGCTGAAGTAACAATATCTACTAAAGATGAACGAACGTTAGCTATTTTTGTCAATCCCTATACAGCGAAAATTTTAGGGCAGCGGGATGAAAATAATAATCTCCAAGCGATCGCTCGTAAGATTCATGGTGAATTAGCGATCGGAAATTTGGGAGATTATTTAGTAGAACTTGCTGCTTGTTGGGGACTGGTGCTGCTGATTAGCGGATTGTATCTATGGTTGCCTCGTCACAGAGTAACTTTTTTGGGGACACTGATTCCGCGTCTATGGAGTCACAATCGGCGGGTGTTTTGGCGGGACTTGCACGCTGTTTCTGGATTTTATGGCATATTGCTGATTGGCTTCCTGATCGTTACTGGACTACCCTGGACAGGTTTTTGGGGACATACCTTTGCTCGTTTGACAAGCTACTATCCAGCCCAAATGTGGGATAATGTGCCTAAATCGACGGTACTCACAGGCTCACTCAATCAGCAGGGTAATCAAGTTGTGCCTTGGGCAGTTGAACAACTACCGATGCCTAAATCAAGTACACATGAACATGAGCATAATACAGGAAACCACGAAACATCTGCAAAACGAATCCCGGCTGACAAGTCGGTAAATTTAGATACTGTTGTGGCTTTAGCCAAAGCCAAAGGCGCACCCCCTGGATTTAGCGTGAGTTTTCCAGAATCCGAAACGGGAGTATATACAGTTTCGGCATTTCCAGACGATCCGACGCAAGAAGTCACTATGCACATCGATCGATACAGTGGTGCGGTACTAGCAGATGTGCGTTGGAAAGATTATGGGTTAGTACCCAAAGCAGTGGAAATGGGAATCTCTATCCATATCGGCAAATATTTTGGATTGAGTAATCAACTGTTGATGTTGATTGCATCATTAATTTTGATTGTGTTATCAGTTAGTGGTGGGGTGATGTGGTGGCAGCGTCGTCCTTTTAGAACAGGTTGGCTGGGTGCGCCTACAATGCCCGCCCATGTTCAGCAATCGATAGTACCTCTAACAATTGTCGCTGTTTTAGGGATTGTTTTTCCGCTTGTGGGGCTTTCACTCATTATTGTCCTGCTGTTGGATTATTTGGTATTGGCTCGTATTCCTGCCCTCAAGCGTATTTTTAATTGAGTTATATCAAGTTCGCTTGATTATCCATAATTCCCATTGTACCCTACCCCCATCCCCTCCCCGTAAACGGGGAGGGGTGTGATACTAAATCCGGGTTGATTACCCCCTTTATACTTAATCCAGATTGATGACTTTTTTTGAACCACGTTCGCGTAGCGTGCGCGTAGCGCGTAAGACACGGTAGCGTAGCGATTCGCGATAGCGAATTAGAACACGAAGAAAGAAGAAGAAAGAAACGAAAGAAGATAACGGGGGTAGTTAAGCCGGATTTGGTGTGACTAATGGTGTTCATCTGTGGTAATAAATTAAGAATTTGTGCTTGCATTTGCCAACTCTTGCACAAAAAAATTATGTTCTGCTGAACTCAAACCTGTTTGTAATACAGCTAAAACTTGCTGCATATTTCCTAACACTAATGCCGATACTGATAACCATAAACCAGGAAAAACTTGACTACAAATTACACCATTTTCATCAGGCATTAACGATACATAGTCACCATTTTGTAACCTAAACCAATCGATTTTTTGCTCAAATACTTGCCAAACAATATATTCCTGTACACCGTTGCGACGATAAGCACGTTTTTTATCTCTTAGATCGATCGCCGCAGTACTAGCCGCAATCTCAGCAATTAATTCTGGTGCGCCCTCAATATAACCATCTGCACTGAAGCGAGACTGCCCTCCTGATAAATGGTTAATTAATAATACTGCATCCGGTTGAGGTTCGTTATCTAAATCTAGTAACACTGTTGGATTATCACCCAGTCTCACTCCGGGAGTAGCGACTTTGTAATTTCCCAACCAAATCATTAAATCAGCGTGTGGTTCAGCATGAGGTTCAAATCTTAAGGGAGATGCCATGTAAACAATACCTTCTATTAATTCAGCTTTTTTTAAATGGGGCATAGCATGGTAACGGCGTTCAAATTCAGGACGGATTAAGCGATCGCCATTTTCCAAAGGTGGAATAGATAATCCTGCACGTAGCGGTTGAGACATGGTAATTTTACTGCATAAAAATCAATGTTGATTCTATTATCAACCTATCGATAGGTGATCGAATTCCCTGGTTGGTTGTTAGATGCTTTTAGCTGCTAATAATTTAAGTTATGCCACAATACTTCGGGCAATTACCCATAAATGAACAAGCATGGTCATCTATTGGGGCAGTGCAAACTGTCAAACGTGATGAACGTGGCGTTTTATGTGAGTGTGAAGGCGCAAGTTTGGCGATCGCTATCCTAGCACCTAACCTTGTCCGAGTAAAAATGTCACCCATGGGTGACATTTTTCCCCGTCGTTCTTGGGCAGTTACTAAGGACGATCGCGAATGGTCATCCGTTCAATTTGAAATTCGCGAAACACCAGAAAAAATCGTACTTGAAACCGACCAAATCCGAGTTTATATTCAACGCCAACCTTGTGCGATCGCGTGTTTTGATAAATATGACCGTCCCTTCGCTCATGATGCACAGTTAAACATGGGTTGGCGCATGGGTAGCGTTGCAGCTTGGAAAAAAATCGAACCTAACGAAAACTTTTATGGTTTTGGGGAACGCACAGGTTTACTCAATAAATTAAGTGAAATTAAAACTAATTGGACGGTTGATGCTTTAGATTACGGCATTCTTACCGATGAAATGTATCAAGCAATTCCCTTTTTTATTGCTTTGCGCCCGGATGAACAAGAAACAGGGTTTGCTTATGGTATTTTCTTTAACACTACTTTTTGGAGTCAATTTAATATTGGTGCCCAACAACCAGGAATTTTGCAGATGGGAACTCACGCGCCAGAGTTAGATTATTACATTATTTATGGCCCGGAAATTCCCGAAATTCTCCGCACTTACACCGAACTAACTGGACGAATGCCAATGCCGCCGAAGTGGTCTTTAGGATATCATCAATGTCGGTGGAGTTATGAATCAGAAACAGTAGTTAGGGAATTAGCAGAAGAATTTCGATCGCGCAAAATTCCCTGTGATGTAATTCATTTAGACATTGATTATATGCAGGGTTATCGGGTGTTTACTTGGAGTCCGAAACGTTTCCCGGAACCAGCAAAATTAATTGAAGATTTAGCAAATAATGGTTTTAAAACTGTCACCATTATCGATCCGGGTGTGAAGTACGAACCAGAAGCAGATTACCATGTTTTCGATCGAGGAATCGAACAAGATTGCTTTGTCAGAAAAGCTGATGGAAAACTGTTTCATGGTTATGTTTGGCCTGATAAAGCAGTATTTCCTGATTTTCTCAATCCTCATGTACAAAACTGGTGGGGAGACTTACAAAAATCTCTCACAGATATTGGGGTAGCGGGAATTTGGAATGATATGAATGAACCCGCTTTAGACGATCGACCTTTCGGAGATCCAGGTAATAAAATTTGGTTTCCTTTAGACGCACCCCAAGGGCCAAAAGATGAACGCACAACCCACACCGAAGCACATAATTTATATGGTTTATCGATGTCTAAAGCTTGTTTTCAAGGGTTGAAAAAACATCGGGAAAAACGTTCTTTTGTCTTGACGCGATCGGGTTTTGCTGGCATTCAAAAATGGTCTTCTGTTTGGATGGGCGATAATCAATCTTTGTGGGAACATTTGGAAATGTCCCTGCCAATGCTTTGTAACATGGGATTATCAGGAGTCGCATTTGTTGGTTGTGATATTGGCGGTTTTGCTGGCAATGCAACGGCGGAAATGTTCGCCCGTTGGATGCAAGTAGGTATGCTTTACCCATTAATGCGCGGACATTCAGCGTTAAGTACAGCAAGACATGAACCTTGGGTTTTTGGCGAAAGAGTAGAAAAGATTTGCCGAGAATATATCGAGTTACGCTATCAGCTAATTCCTTACATTTACACCCTGTTTTGGGAAGCTGCAACTACTGGCGCACCAATTTTAAGACCGCTACTTTATCATTATCCTAATGACCAGAAAACTTATCATCTTTACGATCAAGTATTACTCGGTTCTAATATCTTAGCTGCACCAATTTATCGACCTGGGGTGGAGTGTCGATCGGTCTACTTACCCGCAGGTATTTGGTATGATTGGTGGACGGGTGAAAAATATCAAGGTTCAACCCATATTTTAGCAGATGCACCATTAGAAAAAATGCCGCTTTTTGCGCGTGCAGGGGCAATAATTCCCATGTCTCCCGTCATGCAATATGTGGGAGAAAGGGCGATCGATCCTTTAACTTTACGAATTTACCCAGGTGCAAATAGCGAGTTAAGTTTCTATGAAGATGATGGGGAAAGTTTCGCTTACGAAAATGGCATTTATGCCACTACAAATTACAAAGTTTACCATCAAGAACAACAAATAATTGTAGAAATTGCCGCACGACAAGGAGAATGGAAACCACCAATTCGAGAAGTAATTGTACAAGTAGTTGGTGTTGGCGAACAGCGTTTTCAAGATGATGGAACTCCCAGAAGATTAACTTTCTAGTTCGTTGTTCCCACTTCAGTGGGAAAAGCGCCCAATCGCTTACAACAAAGTTTTTTGAGGTTGTATGAAGGAGATTGTTACTTTTTTATTCGGGTTGGGATTTTTGTTTAATGCCAGTTTGTTTATTCCCCAAGCAATTAGAATTTTGCGAACTAAAAGCGCCAAAGGTGTCTCTATAATTACTTTTCTTGGATTTAATTTAATCCAATTAAATAGTATTCTTTATGGTTACTACCAAAAGGATTTAATTTTGGCTTATGGTAATTTAATTAGTTTTATCTGTTGTGGAGTTGTTACCTGTTTAGCTATATTTTATCGTTATAGGTAGATTTTACATACTCAACAGCTAATGGAGTAATTTTTTTGGTAACTTCATCAATTACAAAATGATCAAATTCAGTCCAGATTCTCGGTTGTCCAAAAATAGCAGGCTGCAAAACTCTCCAAAATAAATTATTTTCACATAAATGGGCATGAATTAAGGCGCGATGCCCAAAGTTTTGACGTTCATAATCTTTGTTAAGTACTTCGGGGTTAGCTGTCTCGACATCTTCAACAAAAACCGAGGGTTTATTATGCAATCCAGCAGCAAATAATGGGTCTTCATCTGGTAATGATTCTGGATCTTTTTCCCAATCTGAACGAATAACTTCGGGATATTCGGAACTTCGCCGCCAACAGAAAGGGATTTTACCCATTTGGGTGTGAGGATTTCGTAAATATAGGAAAATTCGATCGCACTTCAACACCTCACCCAACGCAGGTAATAAAGCAGAAAAAACTGCTTCTGGTGTGTTGTTTTTGCTAAAAACTTCCTCTATTTCACTAGGTAAATTTTGCTGCATAACTAATCGTTTAATCTTGTTGCAAAAATGCTGTTAATACTTCTGATGGAATAGGTCGAGGTCGCATAGTTTCAACATCCACCCATACCCATAAAGCTTCCGCTTTTACAACTAAATCTTCTTCCCCCAAAAGGCGTATTTCATAATGCCTTCTGCTGCGAGTTCCCCGCATTTCTTTTACCCAAGTAGTAATTTCTAAAATATCGCCAGAAGCAGCAGGACGCAGATAATCAATTTCTACTCGCCGCATCACAAATACGCCGCCTAATTCTCGGTAAAGTGAAACTGTAAAACCTAAATGTTCGGAATGTTCGATCGCAGCTTGTTCTAAATAATGTTGATAAACCGCATTATTAACATGACCAAGGGCATCCATTTCATAATGTCTTACCCTTAGTTGGGTCGTAAATTTTTGCATAGTCATTAGTTGTTGGTCATTATTCATTAGTTAAGCAAATTAATACTATACTTTGACAAATGACAAATGACAAATGACCGATAACAAATGATAATAAACTAAATTAATAATTTTTTAAAGCTGTACTTAAATACTTTGGCTGATTGCCGCAACATAAGCAAGCGTCCATAAGGGGAATTATCGGTTTGCCACAAAATGCACAATTTCCGGCTAAAAAGTTGTTGATTGCCAGTTCGGACAAGTCGCCACAATTCAAACATCCCCAAAACTCATCAAGGCTTTTGACCGCAAAGGAGGTGCATTTGGGGCAAGTTTCTACTTTCCAAAATACTTTTTTCATAGTGAATTTAACTCTGCCGTTAGCAGCATATCACTATTTAATACATCTTCCCTAAGATAGATTTATTTTTTTTCGCTGATTTTATATTACTTTGATAATAAATTTTATCTACATCTCAAAGCAATATCAATAGTTGAGAATTTAGTAATGCAAAGACACGGGAGTTGCGGCTGTTTCTAGCCAATCAAAGATTTTTTCTAATTGATTGAGACTGACTAACCCATACTGCCAAAGTGTCATGGGTAAAGATGTGGTAGATTGTTCGCAGTGTTGCAAGGCTAGGGAAAGGGAGTTCGCGGGTATTTTCAACTCCTCTTGTAAAAAGTTAACTAGTTTTCTCAACCGAATCGCTTCCATTTTTTTATTTAAGTATATTTTGCTCAATAGGATTTTTTGGTTAGCTATCAATATAGGAAGCGATCGAGAAAAACTAGGGAAGACAATTATTTCAGAAAAAATAGATTTGTTTATCCTTAAAGATAGCATAATTTTAACTAAATCTTTCCGGATCGGTCAGGCTTTTTTGTGTAATTATTTGTTTTTGAACTTTTTGCTTCAGGGGGATTTCCAGAGTAAATTTTGTGCCTTCACCCGGTAGAGAACAACACCGCAAACTGCCTAAATGTTTTTCAACTACTACTTGATAACTAATTGCTAATCCTAAACCTGTACCTTTACCTACTGGTTTAGTAGTAAAGAAGGGATCAAAAATTCGCGCTTGAATTTCTGGCGACATTCCTGAGCCATTATCCTTAAAAGTAATCGCTATTCGCCCAGAATCAACTAATTTAGTAGTGATTTCAATTTGACTGGGCTTGGCTTTAATTTCAGTTAGCGATCGCTTTTTGTCTCGTTCTTCTAAAACATCAATAGCATTAGCCAGCAAATTCATAAATACCTGATTTAATTGTCCTGCATAGCATTCCACTAATGGCAATTTACCATAGTTTTTCACTACTAAAATTTCTGGATGTTCGGGTTTAGCTTTGAGCCGATTTTGCAGCAATTTTAAGGTGCTATCAATTCCATCATGAATACAAACTTTTTTGATTTGTGCTTCATCCATCCGAGAGAAATTCCGCAGCGACAGCACAATTTCTCTAATACGTTCCGCCCCTACTTTCATGGAATCGATAATTTTGGGCACATCTTCCATTAAAAAGTCTAAATCAATTGATTCAATTTTGGACTGGATTTTTGCTGTAGGTTCAGGATATTCCGTTTGATATAATTCCACCAATTCGAGTAAATCAGAAATGTATTGCTGTGCGGGGGTAATGTTCCCATAAATAAAGCTAACTGGGTTATTAATTTCGTGTGCGACTCCTGCTACTAATTGTCCGAGAGAGGACATTTTTTCTGATTGAATTAACTGAGTTTGGGTGCGTTGCAAGTCTTGTAATGCTTTTTCTAATTGTAAAGCCCTTTCTGAGGCAATTTTGGCGGATTTTTGGCTGTTGTGGTAAAGTTCGGCTTGGGATATGGCGATCGCTAAATTATCAGCTATCCCTAAAATTAATTCGATTTCACTTTCTTGCCAAACTTTTTTTCCTGTGTGATGAGAACAACTCAAAAACCCTACTTTACCACCATTGGTTTGAAAGGGAACTGTCAAAAGAGATCGACAATTAAAGGATTGTAGAAGTTGCTTTAGTTTCTGATCTCTAACTGCTTCTGTATCATCGACAATGATTATTTCTTGTCGCAAACTTTTCACAGCAATTGGTTTAATTAATGAGTCAGGATAAATACCCAAAAAACTAGGTAAACTGGGATTTCTGGCTTCTTTAACTGCTTGCCAAACTGCTGTTTCAGGTTGTTCAATATTTCCACAGTTGCTCAGAGAACCTAAAAAAGTTTCATTGTCTGATGCTAAGGAATTATCGCCTAAGTACCAGACAAATGTACAAGCGTCAATTTCAAATAATTCACGGACACTAGTCACTACTGTTTCTAAGATTGTATCTAAATCTAGAGAAGCCCGAATTTGTTCAGCAATTCTATTGAGCAGTTCTAGGCGATTTGCTGATTCTTCAATTGCTGATTCGGCTTGTTTGCGTTCAGTAATGTTTTGCAAAATTAGCAATCCAGCGAAGATTTCTCCTAATGAGTTTTTTACTGGTACAGCTTGTGTCAAGTAAATAGTATTGTAATAAGATATTTCATCTTTTAGCATTTCACCTGCTAAAGCTGCTTGGTAAAATTTAGCGAATAGTTGATATTCATTTGCAGGCCAAATATCATCAGGAAATTTGCCTTCTAAATCAGCTGGAGAAAGTCCAGCTTTCGCCAGTTCAGAACCACCTGTGACTAAAAAGCGGCGGTCGCGATCGAATAAAAATACCGATCCATTAGGAATATGTTCGATTAATGTGCGATAAAGTTCTTCACTTTTTCGCAGTGCTATTTCCTGTAGGCAGCGTTCTTCTTCTAGGCGTTTGCGTTCAGTAATGTCGATCGCATAGCCAATCATTCCCACAACTTCTCCTTGTTCGTTATTTTCCCAGGAAATGTTGACGAAAATATCAACAATTTCTCCTCCTTTACGACAAACTTTGAGTTCTCCTTCGTAAACACCTTGCTGTTGTAAAGTCGGAATAATTTGGGTTGCAAAATATTCCTGTTCTTCTGGTGGATAAAGAAAAGTTATCGACTTACCTATTGCCTCGGTTGCACTATAGCCATAGATACGTTCTGCTGCTTTATTCCAACGATTAACTATACCTTTAAGATCGGTAGTAATTACTGAATCAGATAATTGATCTAAAACTCTTGCTTGTTGTTTTAAAGTGACTTCTTGAAGTTTTTGCGTAGTAATATCCTGCGTAAAACCAACTAAACCAATAATGTTTCCTTGGGAGTCTCGCCAAACATTTTTGCGTGATAAAAAAACCTGCTGATGATTTTCATAATTGAAAGTTTCTTCGATAATTTGCGGTTCTCCTGTCTCCACGATCTGGCGATCGTTTTCTTGAATTTGTTGGGCAAATTCTAAAGGAAATATTTCTGTGTCATCTTTGCCGATAAAATCGCTGGCTGTTTTGCCAATATTGGTAGCTGCTACAGAATTAATTAATACATACCGCCCTTGAATATCTTTAACATAGAATATTTCTGGGATTGATTCGATTACGGTATGCAAGAGATTAGTGCTATTTTCAATTGCTAGGGGATCTTCTTGAGAAATCCCAATTATTCCCGCAATATTTCCTTGTTCGTCGCACCAAGGTTGAATTGTGGTGAGATAACTTTTTTCCCTTCCATTTACATGAAAAGTTTCGCGAATTATTTGCTGCTGATAATCATTAATTGTTTGCTGCTCTTTGTTAGTAAGGTTTGTGGCTATTTCTGTAGGAAATACTTGGTAAGTATTTTTACCGATTATTTCTTCTTTAGGTATTTGAAAATTTTCTACAACAGCCGAATTAGCTAATAAATAGCATCCAGAATTATCTTTAACCCAGATAGGAAAAGGCAGACTGTCAATAATTGTTTCCAAAAGTCCTTGAGTTTTCTTCAAAGCAGATAAAGCTTCTATTTCAAGACTCTCGGTTTTGCTGGGAACCATTACTACTGACCTCTGGTAAGTAAAAATTACTGGTAGTAAATTAATTAATAAATATTCACCTATGTTAATTAAATCAGTAGTAACTAAGTAAAAACAACCGCGATCGCACGGAAAACCCGTAAAGTCAAACTACGGGTTTACGTAATCGCGCATCAAAAAATCACAAAACTACCCTTTACTTTAGATGTCCAATAACTATTTGCTATATCCGACTAAAGGTTCTTGTGCCAGTTTTTGCAAATTCACAGAATTCAATAGCTGTTCCCATTTAGCTGCTACAGCTGTATCAGTAGGACGGGAACGACGTAACTCAGCTACAGTTGCCATAGCATCGTACCAGAGATTATTCGCTTTATAACTATCAGCAAGGTCTAAAGAAGCACCTTGTTTTAGTTTATTCTCTAAATCCTGGTTCACTGCGACTCGTTTAATAGAACCTTGCACATAAATATCCGATCGGCGATTTTCTCGATCGGGAACTATCGCAAAATACCAACGGTAAGTTTTGCCAACTTCCAGGGTTTTGGTTGGTTCATTTCCGGGAATTGTAATTCCAACTACTCCTGAATTTCCGTCAGTTGTAAACTGTGTTTCATATATCTGGCGTTCATTTTCGTCTATCAACACAAATTCCACCATTTGCGGCTTCTGAGTTTTAGGGACATAGAAAAAAAATGTGGGAGCTGCCGATCCAGTCAACCCTTGATTATTGTCTGGAACCAAAGCTACTACAGGTGTTTCAGAAATAAACATATCGGAACGGGTACCACCACCCACTCGTCTTCCTGGTAAACCTTCTCTCGCTTGGCTAACATCTTCTGCTAATACTTGTTTTGAGCCGCTACTGGAAAAAAAAGTGAATGTTGATAACAAACAAAGGGCTGCGATGATTTGAGGCAAAATTACGCTACGCATAGAAACCAATTGTTAAATGAAATAACTTTTATGGTTAATTGGAAAAACTTGTTCCCAGGTTAGTATTTTTCTGTGGAAACAGTCTTGTGTTCATTATAAGCACATTCTTCTGGCAAATGGTTCCGTAAAAACACACAATTGTTAATTTTGATTATTTCTGTATATTTACAAGATCGGCTAGCTCAAAACGGTAATAATTGCTATATTTTTCTATACAGGATTTCAGTTACATAATCCTTTACTAGTTACAACTTTATTTTCTATCATCTATCTTAAGGGACAAATTTTTACAATAGATAATTAATTGTTTCAATTTATCACCTACCTCGAATTTAAAAAAATTTGTAGGATTTAAATTTTATTAAGTTATTTGCCGCTCTTTTTAAAATTTTGATTAAGCTAAGTAAAATTTTTACTGATTTAGTTATCTAATAGTGTTACAAGTTAATAAAGAATCATAAAATAATTTTATCTATATGGGTATAAAATCTCTGGTAAAATTCTCTCTAAGATCTAAAATAAAGTAATAACCCAAGTAACTAGTAACTTGCGTAAGGTATGTTATTGCGCTGTCTTCGCTCTTATGACAACTAGGATAACGAGCGAAAACAGCAGAAAAACTTACCTAATCACAGGATTAATTATATAACTAGCAACTTGCGTTAATAGGGTGTAAGAGAGAAATAAAAAGGCGATCGCAAGAAATCCTTGTTGAGTTACGAAAATCCGCTTGAAAAGTGATACTTGGTAGTGCTTTTGCTTAATTTTGTGCCTGCTAAACTTTTTCAGAAACTACCTCAGCTATTGTCTAAAAACACCGTTCATGCTGGGGTCAAAAAATTGGCCTACAAATCATTTCTGATTTTTCAACAACCTGTTTTGATTACTAGCTTACTGGTTACGGGTTCGCTGTTAGCAATCAGACAGATGGAAATATTGCAGCCGTTGGAGTTAATGGAATTCGATCGCGCCACCCAATTAAAACCGGAGAAGAAGCCAGATCAGAGAATTTTGATTGTAGGAATTACCGACTCAGATATCCAAGCACAAAAGAAATGGCCTCTGTCAGATCGAACATTGGCTAGGCTAATAGCAAAGTTGCAATTGTCTCAACCAAAAGTTATTGGTTTAGATTTATACCGGGAAATACCGTATCCGCCCGGTCATGCTGAACTGGTTAAGGAATTACAAGCGCAAAATGTAGTCGTAATTACTAAATTAATAGATAGTGAAAATGAAAGTGTCAAGCCGCCTCCTAGTGCAGCAAAGCAACAAATTAGTTTTAATGATTTTGTACTCGATCCCGATGGAGTGATTCGGCGAAATTTTATATTTGCTAGCGTCAAAGGCGAAGCATACTACTCTTTTGGGTTACGAATCAGTTTAAAATATTTGCAAGAGCGTAATTTTGCTTTAAAAGCAGAGCCTCATCAGCTTAAATTGGGTGAGAAAGTTTTCCCCAATTTAGAGGCTGACTCTGGAGGATACCAAAATATTGATACAGGAGGTTATCAAATATTATTAAAATATCGAGCTAGAAGTCAAAATATAGCGCCCCAAGTAACATTAACTCAAGTTTTAAATGGAGAAGTAGATCCAGCTTTAGTAAAAAATAAAATAGTCATAATTGGTACGGTAGCACCCAGCCAAAAAGATCTACTTTTCACTCCTTATACGGCAACCGATCGCGATAAAGCCACCATGCCCGGAGTGCTGATTCATGCTCAGATGGTAAGTCAAATTATCAGCATTCTGGAAGATAATCAACCTTTATTTTGGTTTTGGCCTCAATGGTTAGAATGGTTTTGGATCTGGTGTTGGTCGCTCATAGGAGGAATAATAGTTTGGCGCTTTCGCCGACCATTATTCTTAGGAATTGCGACATTAACTGCGTTAGTAACTTTATTGACTGTTTTCTTTGTTAGTTTTTTGCAAGCAGGATGGGTGCCGCTAATAGTACCAGCATTGGGATTATTAGTTACAGGCAGTAGTGTAGCAACTTATAAGTTATTTCATGATACTTTTTATGATAGTTTAACTGGTTTACCAAATAGAAGTTTTCTTATCAAAAAAATAGAAAAAGAAATTACTCGCGCTCAACAAAAAGATAATTCTTTAGTTGCAGTAATATTTTTAGATCTGGATCGCTTTAACATGATTAATGATAATTTTACCCATCAAATTGGCGATCGATTATTAATTGCTGTAGCCAAAAGATTAAAATCTTGTCTAAGTCGTCAAGATACAGTAGCTCGGATTGGCGGCGATGAGTTTGCTGTCTTATTGACAAATATTAGTAATGTTACTCAGGCAAAATTGGTAGCCGATGAAATGCAACATCAATTGACTTTGCCATTTAAGCTGAAAGGTGAAGAAATATTTATTTCGGCTAGCTTTGGTATTGCTTTTAATCAGATAAGTTGCGAGCAATCTGATGATGTAGAATTATTAGTTAATCGCCAACCAGAAGAACTGTTGCGAGATGCTCATACGGCAATGTATCGGGCAAAATCATTGGGTAAAGCACGTTATGAAGTGTTTTCTACGGGTATGCGTAACCAAATAGTTTCGCGTTTGCATTTAGAAAATGATTTACGTAGAGCGATCGCTGCTTTAACTGCGGGAACGAGTCAAGAATTTATCGTTTTTTATCAACCAATTATATCATTTAAAACGGGTAGAATAGCAGGTTTTGAAGCTTTAATTCGTTGGCAACCTCCTGGTAAATTCATTTCCCCTGCTGAATTTATTCCTTTGGCTGAAGAAACTGGTTTAATTATTCCTTTGGGTGAATGGATTTTAAAAGAATCTTGCCGTCAGTTAAAAATTTGGCAAGAGCAATTTTCCCTGCAATCATCTTTATCCTTAAGTGTGAATCTTTCCACGCAACAGTTTTCTCAACCCGATTTAACTGAACGAGTTGAACAAATTCTCAAGGAAACAAAGGTAGATGGACATACTTTAAAACTAGAAATTACTGAAAGTATGGCAATGCAAGATGTGGAGATTACTATTGCTACTATCTTACGTTTAAAAGCTTTTAATTTACGTTTTAGTATTGATGATTTTGGTACTGGATATTCATCTTTGAGTTATTTACATCGCTTGCCTGTAGATACTTTAAAAGTCGATCGCTCTTTTGTGAGCAGGATGGAAGATAGTAGTGAAAATTTAGCGATCGTCGAAACTGTAATCATGCTCAGTCATAAATTAGGTATGGATGTAGTTGCTGAGGGAGTAGAAAAAGCCTCACAAATGGAAATATTGCGAGAGTTGGAATGTGAATATGGACAAGGATATTATTTTTCTAAACCACTAAATAGTGAAGCGGCAACGGCATTATTAGCTGAACAACCTCAATGGTAAATTGAAGGCAGAAGGCAGAAGAAAGTTTTGAGTTTTGTTAGCGTAGCGGTGCGTAGCACGTTTTGAGTTTTGAGTTAGGGAGCAAGTTTTAAGTTTTGAATTTTCCACTGTTATATGACTAATACCAAATCCGGGTTATTTACCCCCTATATCTCCTCCCTCTTTTCTCTGCGTCCTCTGCGTCCTCTGCGGTTCATTAATAAAGAGGGTTTTTCACCCGGATTTAGTATTACGCAAGTGTCTAATAAATATAATGAACCACAGAGGCACAGAGGACACAGAGGAAAGAAGGAAAAGATAGAGGGGATAATTAACCCAGATTTGGTATTACTCTAATTGTCGGGCTACTAATTTAGCAAATAGTCCTGGTTGATTTACTAATTCGGCAAAAGAACCGACTTGTAATATGCGACCTGATTCTAAGACGTAAATGCGATCGGCGTGGCGAATTGTACTCAAACGATGGGCAATAATTATTCTTGTAGCATTCATTTTTTCTAAGCTTTCTGTCACTATTGCTTGAGTGTTATTATCAAGATAACTGGTAGCTTCATCTAAGAGAATAATAGGTGGTTTAAAGATGAGCGATCGCGCAATTAATAACCTTTGTCTTTGTCCTCCAGAAAGATTTGTACCTCCTTCACTAACGATCGTTTGTATTCCCATTGGCATTTGTTCAATATCTTCAGCTAATCCCGCCATTCTTGCTGCTTCCCAAGCTTCTTCAACTGTAACTAATGCGCCACCAGTAATGTTTTCCAAAATTGAACCTTGGGTAACTCGACCATTTTGTAAAACTACTCCTAATTGTCGCCGCACTGCTTGTAAATCTAAATTAGCTAAATCTTGTCCATCATAATAAACTTTGCCATTTTGAGGAGTTTCAAAGCCTAATAATAAGCGAAAAATAGTTGATTTACCACTTCCAGAAGGGCCAACAATAGCGATAAATTCTCCTGGATTGGCGTGGATGTTTACTTCATGAAGAATAATTGGGCTATCTTCTCGGTAACGGAAAGTAATATTTTCTAATCTTATTTGTCCACTCAAAAGACCGGGATTAGCTCTGTGTTCATCAAATTCTAACGTGCCTTGTAAAATCGGTTGCGATCGCTCCCATAAAGGCGCAATTTCTATCAGTTTAATTAAAGTATTACTTAAAGAAGTCACCCCGCCAAAAAATATCCCAAAAGCAGAATTAAATGCTAGAAATGTTCCCAGTGTTAAGTTACTTTCGCCCGTTAGGGAACTTTGAATAGCTGAAAATCCAAACCAATATAATAAAATTAAACTAATTAAAGATAGTAATTCGTTGAGTACAGAAACGATATCATTAACTTGAATAATTTCCTTAGTTAATTGGTTTTGTTCGCTATATCTTTTTGCCCAAGCTGCAAAAGCCCGTGATTCTGCTACTGCTACTCGCAATTTAGGTACACCATTAATTAGTTGTACTACTAATCCTTGAATTTCGCCACTTAATTCCTCTTGCCGTCGCTCTTTACCTAATAACAGAAAACTAGAAATAATGGTTAAAATTACTGCTAGCAAAGTCACTGCTATAGCTACTAAAGTTAGTTTTAGGTCGTAAATAAACATTAATCCTAAATTTAACAAAGAAAATAAACCACTTAATAAAGTGCGTTGAGTAGCACCGCTAAAAATGCTATATATTTGGCTAATAGACATAATCCGTACTAGCAAATCGCCAGTGGTGAATTGCCTAATTAATGACGGATTTAATCTTAGTAATCTATCCCAAATAGCTATTTGAAGAGTGCTATTAATTCCGTTACTAACTCGTAAAGCAACTAATCCTTGATATAGATTAAATGCAGTTTTGCCAAAAGATACTGCTAATAAAGCTAATGCTAGTTGTAATAAAAGTAGGCGGTCGCCATCAGGAATTGCTTGATTAATTAAAATTGCTGTGGCTTGGGGAACCGCCATCCCCAAAATTGTACCCACAATTCCCACAATGATAATTTTAATTGTTTCAGTTTCATATCCTTTGATGCCAAATTTAAACACTTCAAATGCTTGATTAATTACTTGCGGTAAAGGACGATAAAATATATAAGCTTCTGAGGCTAAAGTAGAGGCAATATTTCTATTAACTAATGTGCGAGTGCGAGTTTCTGGATCGAACAAAAAATAACGATAACCTTTGCTTTTATCAACTAACAAAGCTACTGGACGCTTATCAGTGGTAAAAGCTAAAAGTGGGTTATATTCTTGTTTCCACCATTCCCCATTTAAGGAAACACGCCGGATGCGAATTTTCCAGGCTATGGCGATCGCCTCTACCGGATCTATTTGCTGTAAATTTACTGATTTAATTGGGTGACGAATTGGAATTTCCATTGCTCTAGCAACAGCCCCAGCAGCGATTAATAAAGGCGTTTCTTCTGGCTGTATTTGTTGCGGTTGTAAGGCGGAAGCTAAGGAATTAAAAGCATTTTCGGTTACTTGATGATTTAACAGTTGTAGTTGCTGAAATTGTTGAATTTCTGCTTCTAATTTCTGTTGATGTTTGATTTCAAGATAGCGGCAAGCATAAGAATGAAATAAAGCTAAACTCTGAGATAACTCTTCCGCAATTTCCACAGTTTTAATTATGTCAATTTCAACAAGATTAAGTGATTCTACCCAGGTAGAAGCAGCGAGGGGAAACGGGGGAGATTTAGGATCTAAGCTTAATTCTTCTATGCCCATCCAAGCTGTACTACCTTGATGAACTTTCACCCAAAAAATTGTTTTAGAAGATGCTTGTAGTACTTGCCCTTTAGATAATTTATCCGGGCTAGAATCTGTGGATTGTATTTGATTTTTTGAATTTGATATGCCCGGAGTAGCAACTAATTTACTGATGCGATCGATCCAACTTTCTAATAAAAGAATTACTTCTGTGTCACCTGCTGCTATCTGGGAAATTAAATCGGCAAAATCTAGTTCTAAAACTACACTTTCTTGAATAGCAACTGCTAAAAGTCCATAGTTAAAAGATGGAAAATTTTCGTCTAACTCTACATTTTCCGGTGTTTCTTCTCCCCATAAAGCAACACCAAATAATGCTTCTCCCGCACTAACACTAAACAGATAACGTCGATCGCCTATAGCTTCTCCTGCTACAATTTTGGTAACAAAAATCGCCATTGTACCAGCTTGAACTACCCAAACCTTCTGGGGATTATCTAGTAGTAAAGGTTGGTTGCCTTTAAAGTTATGCAGTAATTTAAATAAATCAGAATTTAACATCGCTAATAGCTATAAATTGCTAATAGCTAATAATTGTCATCAGCTAGTAGCTAATAGTAAGTTAGCATAAGTTCCTCCCTGTTGCTGTAATTCTTCATGGGTTCCTCTTTGGGCAACTTTACCTCTTTCCATGACAATAATTTCATCACAATCACGAATTGTGCTGAGGCGATGGGCGATGACAATGCAAGAACAACCACGTCGCCGCAGATTGCGATCGATAATTAATTCAGTTTCCGCATCTAAAAAACTTGTAGCTTCATCTAATACTAAAATTCTCGGATTCATGACTAGCGCCCTGGCAATTTCTAAACGTTGACGTTGCCCGCCACTCAAATTAATTCCTCCCTCAGCAATTTCGGCGCTATATCCTCCTAAACTGGATAAAATAAAGTCATGAATTGCTGCATCTTGACAAGCTTGCACCAAGTTTTCTTCACTTATAGTTGAATTCCAAAGCGTTAAATTTTCTCGTACAGAACCTTTGAATATAAATATATCTTGTTCCACCATTGCCAGTGAATTTGCTAAAACTAAGCGGGGAATTTCCAGGCGAGAAATACCATCAAATAAAATTTTGCCTGACCAAGGAACATACAAACCTGAAATTAGTTTTGCTATGGTAGATTTACCAGAACCACTACTACCAATTATCGCTACTCGCTGTCCAGGTTTTAAGGATAAATTTAAGTTTTCAATCAAAGGAGTTTCTAAGCGATTATAGCCAAAAGAAATATTATGTAATTCAACATAACCTAGTAATTTAAAAGATGGAAAGTTATTAATAGTTAATTGATTTACTGTTTCTTCTCTGATAACTTCTGGATCGACAGGGTTTTGTAAAACATCATCAAGGCGATCGAGATCCGCTTCTAAAATTTGTAAGGTACTGCCAAAATTAACTAAACTATTTACTGGCGCTAAAAAGCTGCTAATTAAAGTTTGATAAGCTACCAACATTCCAATTGTTAAACTACCATCCATTACCCGGAAGCCGCCAACTACTAAAAGAGCAGTTGTTGCCAATGAGCTTAAAATTGTTGGTAATAAAGTTAAAGTTTGGCTTTGTAAAGCTAATTCCTGTTGGGCGTTAATTGTTTTAGCGTGATAACCAGCAAACTTAGCAAATAAATCAGATTCTAAACCAGAAGCTTTTATTGTTTCAATTGATTGTAAACTGTCAATTGTTACCCCAGACAGTTTACTACTTTGTTGACTAATTTTTAAGTTAGCATCTAGACGAATCCGGCGTAATAATTGCAATGTGATAATATTAATTATAGCAAAACTGATAGTCATTACTGTTAGCACCCAATCGTACATAAACATTAAAGCTGCGTAAAATATTAACATCATGCTGTCAATTACAGTAGTGGAAATACTGTTGATTACACCGACAACTTTATTATTGATGGCGGCGCGATTGCCAATTTCACCTGCAAAACGTTGGGCATAAAATCCTACTGGTAAGCGTAAAGTATGCCAAATAAACTGCCCTGTCATTACCATAGAAAGCTTAATTGTTAGTCGCCGTAAGTAGATTAGGCGTAATCTGGATAATAGACTTTGCACGATCGCAGTAATCACCATTCCAATTAATAAAGGTCGTAACCAATCTTCTCGACCTTGCACCAAAATTTCATCAGTAAAAACTTGACTAAAAGCGGGTACTGCTAAACGGGGAAAAGTCAAAAACAACCCTGCTAGAATAGACAACAAAACTGCATCATAAGAATTTTTTAGCCGAGAATGTAAAGCCAAAATTGTATTGCGTTTTTGTCCACCTTTTTGAAACTCAGTTCCCGGTTTTATTTCCAACACAACTCCCGTGTATGCCTGGGAAAATTCCTGTTTTGTTACTTTGCGTCTACCACTAGCTGGGTCATTGAGAAAAACGCGATCGCGCTCATACCCTTCTACGACTAAAAAATGGTCAAAATTCCAAAATACTATATAAGGAACTGGCATTTCTTTTAAAGTTTCTAAACCTTTTTTATAACCTTTAGCTTTCATTCCATAATGTCTAGCAGCTTTCAATAAATTAGCGGCATTCATACCATCACGAGATACTCCACACTCTTGCCGAAGTTCCGCTAAAGGTACAAATTTGCCGTAATAACTTAAAATCATTCCCAAAGCAGCAGCACCACATTCTACAGCCTCCATTTGTAGTACTGTCGGAGTCTTGACAATGTTTGATTTTTTATTTTTGATTGCCATTGTTTTAAATTATATAAATTACCTAAAAGTTGGCTTTGCTACACATAGTTGATCCCCCCTAACCCCCCTTAACAAGGGGGGAACAAGACTGGGTTTTAAGTTTCTTTTAAAGGGGGAACAAGACTCGGCTTTAAGTCCCCCTTATTAAGGGGGATTTAGGGGGATCTTTTTCTGATATCACTTAATCCCACTCCATTCCCGCAAAAATGGTAAAACAAACTCAATTGGTGCGCGTTGTTGTACAGTAACTTGTGCTGAAGTCGTGGTACCAGTAGACATTTTTACATCTAATGGCCCTTGGGAAGAAGACCATTCATAGCCACTAAAATTACGAGGATTTTCCTTTAATTCTGCCCAAACTTCTATCTGTGCTTCTTTAGATTGAGACAGCAAACTTTCTACTATTTCTGGATTACCAATTGTACTAGCAGCACCTTGTTTAGTCACCGGAAATGGCGAAACTGAAACCACATTTCCCACAATTCCTCCAAATCTTTCCCGTTTTACAAGACTCGGTGTAATTTGAATTGGCATCCCTGGTTTAATTTGCTTACCATCTCTCACAGCAAAATAAGTAACTGCTAATAGCGGTTGAGCAGATTTTTGAATTTGAATTGAGCCAATACGACTCCCCGGACTCACAACTTGACCATTAGTAACAGTAAGTTCGAGAATACATCCCTCATAAGGGCTTGTAATGACGCTGTTTATTTGAATTTGTTGGTCAAAAGCTTTAACTTGATTCTCAACTTCTAGAATTTGATTTTTGCGATTATTGGTAGTATCTAAGTTTTGTTGTTCCAGAGTTTTTGCTTTAGTATCTAACTCGTTTAACTGCGTTCCGATTTCGGAAATTTTATTCAAATTATCGACATATCTTTGTTCAGCTTCCGTTTTGTCAAGTTCCAGCTTTTTTAGCTGAGATTGAATTTCGCCAATTGAATTCAAATTTTCTAAGAAAGCTTGTTCCGCTTGGGTTTGATCGACATCTAATTGTTTTAATTGAGCTTGAACTTCTGCTACATTTTGCAAACTATCTCTGTATTGTCGTTCTGCTTCTAATACTTGATCCTTGGGAATTGCTCCTTGTTTTGCTAATTCCTGCCGGATTTCTAGCCTTTCTTTCAGCACAGGAGCTTGGGCTTTAGCATCTTGTAGACGTTGTTGTAAACTTTCTCGTTTCTGTTGAATTGCACCGCTTCTTTTACTCCGAAGAACTGGCGTTAAAGATTGTAAGTTTTGCAGACGTTGTTTTAAGCTTTCTCCTTGTTTAGTAATGGAACTTGTACTTTGATTTTTTAGTAATGGTGTAAGAGATTGAGCATCTTGTAAACGTTGTTTTAAGCTGGTTTTTTGCTGATTTAATTCTATTTTTTCTAGTTGATTTTTTTGTAATGCGATCGCACTAGCTTCCCGGTCTTGCTTTTGTAATTCCGCTAATTTCTGCATTTCTAATTCTCGTTTTTGTTTTAATTCCAAAGGCTCAATAGTAGCTATCATTCCTTGAGGATTGGGCAGACAATCACCCTCTTTAACTTTTAATTCTTGCAACTGTCCCGAAATGGGAGATTGCAATTCTACCACTTGGCGCGATCGCAATAACACCCCTTGACCAGCAACCGTAATCGGAATTCTACCAAAAATACTCCAAACTAAACCAACTAATACCAATCCACCTAATGTCACCAAAGGAATCCAATCTTGAGGACTAATTACTTTAATTAACTCATCTAAACGCTCTGGAGTAGATAAATAATTCAGCGATTCTCTACGAAAAATTTTTCTTTTTTCTGGACTATTCATAACCAATTTCCTACTAAAACAAACGCTGACCAAAAATAGGGATGAGAAAATTGGCTATCCTGCAAAAATAACTGTTGAGTACGACGTAAAGCTTCGGCTTTTGTAACTTTGTTATTATTTAACTCTTTGTAAAAATGTGACATAAATAAAGCAGTCGCTTCATCATCAACACTCCACAAAGTTGCCAAAGTACTTCGTGCCCCTGCTCGCACAGCAATTCCCGTCAATCCTAAAGTTGCTCGATTATCTCCAGCAGCAGTTTGACAAGCACTAAAAACTAATAATTCTATTGGGTTAGTAACGCTCTGATTGCTACGTAAAAGCGTGTCTAAGTCCTTGGCATTAATCTTTTTATCCCAAGTCAAAATAAAAGTATCAGCTGCTTTAGAACTAAATTTACCATGAGTTGCTAAATGAATGATAGGAAATTTATCGCTTTGAACTTTTGTTTTAAAATTAGATGCTGTAAAAGATTGATTTAGTAGCTTTTCAGTATGAATTTCTTTAGCAATATCATTCAATTCGGTAGATACATTAGGAAGTGGGGCAAATCCTTGACGCGCTTCGCTTAATCCCGCCGTTAGCACTCTCATATCATGATATTGTAAAGGTTTGGCATCTACTAATTGTAACCCTGGCGCGATCGCCACACTGTATTTTTGCACTAAATACTTTTGTCCATCATAAATCCCTGCGAGCGAGATATTTCTTAAGGAACCATCTAAGACAAATACTAAAGTTTGTATACCACTATTTGCTAAATCATTTTCAATGGGATGAATTAACCAATCGTAGAATTTTTTAGCTTCAATAAAATAATTTTTTTGCGAAAGTCGTAGTCGAGGAATAGTCAGAGCATCGTTAGCTCTTGTTATTGTTGCTTCAATTTCTTTGCTAGGTAAAACAGTTGTGTATCGCCGCAAAGGTTTTCCTGGCAATGCTGCAATTACTTCTATCCGTTCGTTTATACTCGAAGTATTGGTATTACTTAAAATAATTGTAGAAATAACCGCAGCTTTCGGATCGATTTGGTCAATTTTAACAGCTTGGGTTTTTAAACAAGCATCTCGGAAAAAGTTATCCAGTTCAGCTAATTGTAAAGAATCAATTAAAGTCCGTGCTCTTTGCAAATCAGATTGTTCTACAACTTGTCCTACTGGTAAGAGTAAATCGACTAATTCTCGATAAACTGGTTCTATGGTATCTCGAAAATCAAACTGAGCTTCTGCGGAAATTGCTACTAAATCGCTGCGAATAGATTGCAGAGAATTAACAGCTTGATTATAAGCTGCGATCGCCTCTTGACGATTCCCCTGCTGTTTATAAATTCTCCCTAATTGCCACTGCCAACGAAAGTTAATATCAGTAGCATTAATACTTTGAGATAACAGTAAAGCTTTTTTCGTTAATTGTTGAGCAAAATCCCATTGTTGGTTTTCTTCATACAACCTACCGAAGTTTCCAACAGCATAAGATAATGTCCGTTGATCTTGTAAAGTTTCAGCTTGTTGGACTGCGGTTGCTAACATTTTACCAACTTCCGCATTACTAGGAAGTGATAATTGATTACTTGCTTCTTTCCTCAGCTGCATTAACTTTCTCGCTAAATTAATCCGCGCATTAATTGCTTGTCTGCTCAAAGGTAACTGAGTTAAACTAGCTTGAATTTGCGGTAACAATTCCAGTGCTTTTTCCCCTTCTTTCTGATTAACTAAAACATTTAAATAATTTAGCATAGCTTGAGTTTTAATATATGGAGAAGTAGTAGTTTGCACTGCCTTTTGATAGTAATCCAAAGCGGTGGGTAACTCTTGCGCTAGTCTTGCTGTTTCTCCTAAACTTAATAGCATTGACGCGATCGCATCAGCTGCTTTTAAATTTTCCGCAATTGCTAAACCTTGTTCTAAAATTTTTTGCGATCGATCTAAGTCCCCCACTACTCGCAAAGCATCTCCCAAACTTTGCAAACATTTAACCTTTACTAAACTATCTGGTTGCTGTTGCAATGTTGCATTTAACCTATCCAAAACTTTAATTGTCTGACGATATAAACCCAATCTTTCTAAAGCTTGGGATTGATTAATTTGATTTCGAGTTACCCCAGTAAAATCACCAATCTCTTGATAATTAATTGTAGCTTTTTGCCAAGTATCCAAAGCTTTTTCCGGCTGACCGATCGCTAATTGTAAAAGTCCTTGAACTTCTAAAGCTTGCGCTAATAATAGTTGACGTTCTTTGCTATTAGCTTGTTTGTCCAGCAGATTTAAACTCTGAGTAATTGCTGATTGAGCCTTAGACCACTCTCCAGTTTGTTGATAAACTAAAGCCAAATTTCTCGCCACTCTCGCTTGACCCAACTCATTACCTTGAGCCACATAATTATTGTTTAGTTTTTCTAAAAGAGCGATCGCATCCCCAAACCTTCCCTCTGTATAAAATTTTTCTGCTTGCGCTTCCCAATCACTCACTGAATTATCAACAATTAACTGCTTTAAACTTACTTCGCTGTCTGGAAAAAGCGAAAGTGACATCGCATTTTTCCCCCACCAAATCACGCCGAAAAAAGATAAAATTCCCAAACATATAATTAATATATTCTTAATTTTCATTAACTGATTCCCTACCCCAAACTAGTTTTGAACTGGTAAAATATCGCAGCTAGGATGAATTAAACTAAAACTTTGAGGCGTTGTTCTTCCTCCTTCAGCAGTCAACACCACTCTGCCATCAGCCCCAACAACCCAACCTTGAGCTTCCACAATTTGCTCATAGTTTCTTGCCGCCCTAACATGAGAATTACTCCTGCTATTTGTACGTCTCTGAGAGTTAACATTTTGATTCATATCAGCAACTCTTGCCCATTCCACCATTACCGCTTCATTAGTTGCCGGATTAACAGGATTAGGTGGTAAACCACCCCGACCTGTCACCACAAAAGAACTACCCTCTGCTTGTTGTGATGTACAAGCATTTTGAGCAACTAATCCAGATACATCAATCAGATTTGTAGGTAAATAAACTAACCCAGAATTCACATCAACTTCAGGCGAATTGATTTCTACTACTCCATTTAATTCAGGATTTCCCCCGGTAGCTGTAATATCGCTATTGGGAGTTTGTTCTAATCGATATTGTGGCCCAAAAATACCAGTTGCGTTAATACTTACTCGACCGCCCTGGCTATTAGTAGCATTAGCTGTAATATCACTATTTCCTAAAGCTACTAAATTATTTGTTGTCAGGCTAATATTTCCCCCTGGTTCTTCACCTGTAGAATTAGTACTAATTAAGCTATTACCACGTAACAATAATAAATCTCGTGCTTGCACCCTGATATTCCCAGACCCAGCTGTGCTATCAGCTGCCAATCTCCCTGTATTATCAAGTTGAACTTTTGCCGCATTCACTTCCAAACTACCCGCCGCACCAGAACCCGCACCACTTACAAATAAGCCACTATTAATTAACTGATCTCCTAAAATTCTGCTGCCACTGATATTCACATTTTCAGCATTCACAGTTAACATTCCCCCAGAGCCAGTGCTAAAAGAATTTGCTCTCACTGTTCCCCCACTTTGCAGGTTCACTTCTCTAGCATTAATCGTTAAATCTCCCCCAGTTCCAGAGCCAAAATTATCAGCAGAAATTCTCCCTCCATCTTGAATCAGCAATCTTCTCGTGTTCACTGTTAAATTCCCTACATTACCAGTAGCATCTCCTGGGTTTCCATTTCTACCTCTTTCTGCGGAGACAAACAAACCACTGCTACCTAATACTGCATCAGCATTTGGATCAACGCCAACTAGTTCGACAGACTCAGAAGCATCAATTACTAAATTCCCGGCATTTCCATCTGCACTGGTAGAACTAGCGATTTGTCCTCCATTTTGAACTGATAGTCTTCTGGTTTGAATCGTCAAATTACCCCCATTGCCTGTAGCCCGAATATTGGTGAATTGGTCAAACTCAACTGTTGCGGCAATCCCTGTTAAAAAATCAGTTTCACGGGTTGCACCAATGATTTCTACAGACTCCGCAGCCTTAATAGTCAGATTTCCCGCCTGACCTGCGGTATAAGTGCCACTACTTACGAACGCTCCATCTTCAATTAGTAGTCGTTCGGTTTCAATGGTGATATTTCCAGCATTACCAATCGGTATACCATCCCCATCAATCTTGTAAGTTTGATTAACTATGTTGCTAGGTATAGATTCGTCTGCTGCTATACCAGTCACTTCTACTAATTCTGAGGCTAAAACTGTTAAGTTTCCTGCATTTCCATTGCCATTAGAAATATTACTTAGACTCGCGCCATCTCGAATAGTTAATCTGCGAGTTTTAACTGTTACATTACCAGCAGTTCCAGTTGCAGTTCCCCGGGTAGTAGCAGAGATCTGAGTATAGGTATCAAGGGTAGGAACCGAAAAAAACGGATTAAGTCCACCAATAAGTTCGACTGAATCAGTGGTGGTGACATCTAGATTTCCCCCAACTTCTGAACCTTCATGGACATAATAAATGATTGCGCCTTCTTGGAGAGTTAAGTTTCTGGCTCGTACTTGAATATCGCCGCCTCTTTGCCCACTGGTATCAACAACGGCATTTTGAGATAGGTTAATGTCACCAAAGTTTTGTACTCGATCGTAATTCAATGCCCAACCTTGTGCGATCGGACTTAAACCCACAAAACCATTATCACCAACACTACCTAACTCAATTCTTCCTTCAAAAGCTCCCATAGTGCCGCCTTCAATCAGCACATCACCACCTATCAACGCAAAAGTTCTTCCCGGAGCTACTCTTAATCTAGGTACGGGATAATACGGACGGAGTGGAGCGATATTGTTCCCTTCATCTGTACTTTGATTCACTATTCGACCCGGATTTGTGCCAAATTGTAACCCGATCGGAACATTAACACTCAGCAATGGTGACGCTTGCGGATTAGTTGCACTAAATTCTAAACCATCCCCAAAACTAATTTTGCTAGCCGTACTGCCAATAAATGAACCATTAAGATCTAATCTTGCACCCTGCCCAAAAATAATTCCATTGGGATTAATTAAAAATAAATCCGCATTACCCAGAACACCCAAAGTTCCTAAGATTTGCGAAACATTATTTCCTGTTACTCTAGTCAAAATCCTCGTCACCCCATCAGGGTTAGCAAAATAAACCCCCCGCCCAGCACCAACATTAAATTCTCGAAAACTGTGAAACAAATTATTACCGCGAACTGCTCCCCCATTAATTCGATCGCTAGGAAGATCTTTGATTGCACTGGGAGTAACAACAGAGCTTTCATTCCCTAAAGTCGCATCAGGAACAATCTGAGCTAAACTAACTTGAGTTGATAAAGCAATTCCACTAAAAGTTAAGTAACCTAACTGACTCAACCGCCAGCCAAATCTTTTCCAAGCACAAGTTTGCATTTGATAAACCACCTTGAGGAAAAAGTATAAAAATTTAACAATTTTGTAAAGTTATCTATATTACACAAATTAATCAAGTCGGCACTATTATAACTAGTCAATCATGATTAAGGCTGTAAGCATAAAAAAATGTAGAGACATTTAATGAAACGTCTCTACGTTTATGCAAAATAATACACCAAGCATTTTAAAGAAGAAGGTTTGTGATGTTACCAGATGAGTAATTCGACCATTTATTTCGATCCGATGTATTCTGTAACAAACTTAAAGCCAGCCCATCATAAGCAATACCAGTCAACTTGTACGGGCTATATTGCCCATCGAGATCGATCAGTGATACGGTGTTATTGCCTTCCCATACCCAAAGTTCCATTGTTTGCAGTGCTGTTTCTATCTGAGCGCGTGCTTCAGTTGATTGGTCAACTAAATGAAAACATTGTTGGTTAACTAAAATACCAGTCTGATGCCAGTAACTATTTTTAGTGGCTGCTCTCGCACCACCTGCAACTGCTTCCAACTCTTCTTCATCCAGTTCATAATCATCTAATTCATCAAAATTCGGGTCTGTTTTTTGCCCAGCCCAATGTAGAGCAAATTGCAAATCTGAAATTGTAAACTCGTAGCCATATTCTCCAGCAATTTGCCGAAATTCTTCGGTGTTTTTGGCATTTTCCAAAGAAGATTTTAATGTTTGTTCTTGTTCAAGATTTTGGCATAGTTCATAAATATTTTGTTGAGCTTTGACAAAACGATATTCATCGACGGGTAAATCTTCTGCATTGATTGGCTCGATCGAGTTTTGCAACATCAGTAATTTTCTCCAAAGTTCAACATAAAGTTTCTATAGATAGGAGATCTATAGGCTGTAAACTTAATTAATTGTCATAGATTTTAAGATGATAACCTAAAAAAATTATGTTCTGTTGAGATAATAGAAAATTTCTCAATTTTCAGCAAATAATCATGATTAAATTTTGCTTATTCTCCACAGTTATAAAATTTTTTCCCAAAAAGAGTAATCTAACGTACTGATATCTTTAGTAAAAGCACCGTTATTCGTGATATTAGATATTACGAATGAACCCAATTTTCCATGAGTATCAGTGACCTTCACTGAATTATTGCCAAGCCATTCCCATTTGTCCATATCTCGTAGCGCTTGGACTACCACCTGTCGTTGTTCAAGGGATTGTTGTAACAAGTAGAAACATTGACCATCAACATCAATCCCTGTTTCATGCCAATAGCTATTCTTGGCTGCGGCTCTAGCACCGCCTGCAACTGCTTCCAACTCTTCTTCATCCAGTTCGTAATCATCAAATTCATCAGAAATTCCGTAAGTATTTTCTAAAGCCAAACTCAGGGCAGTTTGCAAGTCGGAAGCTGTAAATTCATAGCCATTTTCAGCTGCTATGGTGAGGAAAGAACTAATATCTTGTATTTCCTCTATTTGGGATTTGAGCTCGCTATTATTTTCTATCTCTGTACATAAATTGTAGATAGCTTGTTGAGTTTTGACGAAGCTGTACTCTTGGGCAGGTAATTCTTCTACATTAATTGATTGAACCGAAAGATGTGACATCATAACTTTTACTTGGAAATCGAACGTTTTGAGTTATCCAGACTGAGTGTAATCTGTTATTAAATCAATTAAATCAGATGTGATTGAAGTAAATTTTATCCTCACTCATGGTTTTTTTCAACCATAGGTAAAGCTTAAACGAAATATTTTTAAATAAGGATAAATTGTCTGTGAAAATTTCAATAAGATTTCAACATTTTTGTCAAGAATCTTCCGTAAATATACGGCTAAATACCAAGAAAAAAATTTTTTGTAATTGTAATTCTTTATACACTTTAAAGCTTTCGTATTTAAATACAGGAAAATTAAGTATAATTCTGTAATCTAATTAAAGGATTAACCTCTGGTGATGACTGTCTAATACAAGACTTTACTTAATCTTTACTAATCAAGTAATCACCACAATTGTTAGGATGTTTCTGTATTTCCTGTTCCCTCTTCCCTATTTCTTTTACATCAAAATACCATGTCCTAACCGATATGTCCGTTGCTAAAGTGAATTTTCTAGGTACGTTATTGCGATTTAGCCCTAGATAAGAGCACTAAAGCGCAACAATGTATCTTTTTTAACCCCTAAACTAATCCCACAACAAAACGGAAGGTAACAGTTCTGGGTATGCTAGCCGGAGTAATTCATAGCCAATTCCCGATGTTCCCTGAAAAAAGCTAGGGCTAAATACGGAATTGGGCAAATTGGGTAATTTATATCCTCCTGATTTTTCTGCCCAGTTGACTGCCCAAGTAGTTCTTTGTTCGGCAATTTCTTTCAAGTCGGGACGGGATAATTTTTCAGCGGCTACCTGCAACAGTTCGATGCGACCGAAATTCCCACAACAAACACAATCCACATCCTGCAAACTATACTTTTGAGTTGTTTGCAAAGCAATTTCTATATCCTGTTCTATTTGATTTGTCTTTAATACTGACAAACCTCCTAACCTGGCTAATCCAATTCCAGTTGCACCATGACACCAACTCACCATGAAACCAGGTTGACCATTTTGTTGAGCAAATGCGCGAAAATCAGGCCAATTTGAAACTGTAGGAGAAAATACACTATGTTCATAAGTAATACCATCAGTGGCTGCTGTCAAAAAGGCTTCTGTTTGAGTTACTGCATAAAGCCGTAATAGAGCATAAGCAATGCCAGCTGCACCGTGAGAAAAACCTGTGTAATATTTCTGTCCTAAAATATTCCACGCTTTCCCAGATTTCAGATTTTGAATTGGTAAATTTGGAGAATAAAATTGTTTTATTGGTTCTGTTTGGTGGGCGAGTAAATGTTGACCGCAATTAATAGCTGTTGCTAAAACCTTTGGTTCTTTTGTTGCTGCGTATAATGCCAATAATCCTAGAATTGCTCCGGCTGCTCCGCCAATGATATCAAATTGTTTGTCAGTGGTAATGAGTTCGGGAGTAATTAATTGAGCAATAGCTAAAGCATTTTCTAAAAGTGTAGGTTCTTGAAGAAAGTGACTAGATTTTACTAAGGCGTAGATCATGGAACCTAGTCCTGTACCACCGCCAATTCCTAAGCGCACGAATCTGCGAGTAGATTCAAAATCAGCAGTTTGGAGAAATTTCTGTATTGATTGAAAAGCTGCTAAACTTAGCTCATGAAATTGTTGTGTACCTCTGACATAATCTAAGGCTGATAAAAATAATGCAATCCCGCCGTTACCGTTGTAAAGGTCTTCTGGCAAAGGCATTAGTTGAAAGATTTCGACGTTAGGAATATAGGCAAAACTAATCCATTTTACGCTGCCATCTTTTCCCCAAATGGCTCGTTGTTCAATTTCTTTGGCAATGCGAGTTGCTTCTTGAATTAATTGCTTTTTGGTTAAGGGGTAAAGTTGCGATAAATCTGTGGGAACTAGGGTGGATAAATTGGTGATTATGGGGTTATTACTTAAATTATTCCGCACTACTCTGGCATAAAATGAGCCTTTAATTATCTCTATTTGTTGGGCTAAATTGGTTTCATTTAAATTTTGTAATTGTGAGATTACTTCGTGATAACTGGATTTTTTAAAATATTGTTCAATGGGTTGTTCTAAACCAATTGTTAAGTCTTGACTGTCAGGATAGGCGGCAAAGTAGGGAATATCCATTTGCTCCATTGCTTTCAGTTCCGCATGAAATATTGACCAAGCATTTGGTTTTTGATTGGCAACTAAAAAAGCACGAGCGAGTATGTCTAGTTCAATGCTGCGATCGATCCCATCGCGGAGAAATTGGGGTGCAAAAGTTTTTTGTAAAATTGTCCAATAAATTTTGGTGGCGCGAAAGATAAACCTCACTCTCTGATTTTTCATTAATAATAGTGGCGTATCAGGTGCTAGCAAAATTTCACGTTTTTCAATCAAAAACTGATACATTTGCTCAAATCCAGTGATTATCTCTGATAAATAATCATTCGGAGAGAGGGGAAAATTATTTAAGATTGGTATATTGGGAGGAATAGAAAATTGCAAATCTTTGGTTTCTCCCTGTTCTTCTGGTGGTGCAGTTACTTGCGCTTCAATACTACCTAATGCACTGGTATCATAAGCCAGACGTTTGTTTTTTCCAAATTCCCAACGGGGTAATAACCCTGTGCGTAAAACTGAGTCAGCAAAGTGGAAATTTACAGTTGTTTCGGCTTCTGTTTCTTCTTGCAATTGGGTTAAAGGATTGGCTTCTTGGTGCATGATAGTTTCCATGTCAATTAACACCAAATGTTCTCCGTGAGCGATTAAATTTTCCCGGTGGCAGTCAACTACTCGCAGTGCATAAAGCAGGCATAATAACATTCCAGCGCGTTGATAAAAACGCTGGGCTGCGGCTTCATCTTCACAGGGTAAATGTTCTACATATTCCACCCAGCCATGAGTTTGGTAATCGCAGACTTTTAAAACTTTAAATGGCAAGGCAATTCCTTGCTGATTGCACCATTCTAAAAACTGAGTGTAAGCTACTTCTGCTCCTAAACCTTTGGGTTTGTAAACTAGCTGCAATCCACTTTGAAAGGTGAACGCAATTACGCTATCGCCAGAATTATGAGGATCGGAAAGAGCAGGCTTAATTTTAATAATTTTGCCTAATTTATAGAAGGAATTATTTTCTGGTTGAAATACTTGCTGGATATCATTTAAGTTGGTTTGCAAGCGGTGTAAAAATTTGGCTGTTGCTTCTACCCAAAAATCAATTGCTGTTGCGATTAAGCGTCCTAGCACAGGATAATTTTGGAAAAAACTTAGCATTCCGTCTTGCAAAAGTTTGTGGATAAAAGCATCGTATTGAACTTTTATTTGTGCGCGATCGCCAGTTGATTGCCGTAACAAATTCAGCAAATTTTGACCTAAAGGACGAGAACGAGCAAATTCATATTCTAAAGTTTTTCCACTCAGATTTAATAGTTGATTCAGTAAATTGCGTTCTAATGTAAAATAAGCTGAATGAGAAAGCAATTCTAAAGGCAAAGATGTTGGATAATTTAGAGAATTTAATAATTTCTGCCTTGCTACAGAAATCGCTGGAAGTAATACTTCTTTAAAGGGTAGTTTTATTCCTGGATCTAAAGGTAATCGATCGATTTGATTAATGGCTGGATAATTATACTCATCTTCAGAAGCAAAATTATGCCGATCTTTTAAGTCACAGGCAAAAATTTCTGCTCTTTTTTCTGGATCGTTAGCGAATAACCAAGCAGCCTGGATAATTTCATGTAAGGTTTCTGCCCAAGTTGGCAAAACTTCAGGATCTATAGGCGGAAGCGCTCGCACTATTTTATCTGCTTGCTTTAAATTCAAATCATCCCAGATTAACCGTTTGGCAAACTTTTCCCAGTTTCCTTGAGCCACCACTTGACACCAGCGATCGAGGCGAGGATGATGTTGTGATTCCTGAGTATCTGTATCATTAACTGCAAACGACTCCACTGAGAAGCGCTCTGACAGAGAGCTAGCTTGGGCTACAATTTTTGCTAAGTCGGATTTTGCGATCTTCATAATGTTACGGTATTTGGTAATCGGTAGCTGGTAGTTGGTAGTAAGTATGAATAAAACAGTTGATTACCGACTACCAAAAAAGAGCCAAAAAGAGAAGCGTCAGCCTATCATAGTCTTTGCAGAAAATCTCACCAGCTTTATTATTCCCAAATTAGCATACTCATAAATCAATTTAGTAAACTAACAATTGCCTGAATTAATTGCTCTATTTCTAAAGGTTTAGCAATGTGTAATTGAAACCCGGAAAGAATTGCTTGTTTTTGATCTGCTTCGGTGGCGTAAGCAGTTAAAGCAATAGCAGGAATTTGTTTAGTTAGGTTTAGCGATCGCACCTGACGCATCAGACTGTAACCATCCATCTCTGGCATTCCAATATCACTAATTAATAAATCTAGAGTTAATTCTTGTAGCAAAATTAATGCTTCTTGTGCCGAGGCTGCGGTGATTATTTTTGCGCCATATTCCTGCAATACAAAAGCAATTAATTCTCTCGTATCTGCTTCATCATCCACAATCAAAATTTGCTTATTTTGCAAGGTTAAATTATGATTTAATATCCTATTGTTTTGGTTGATGGCTGTAGTAACTGGTATTAGTGGCAATCGCATTGTAAAAGTTGCACCCAATCCTTCTCCGGGGCTTTCTGCTTTGATAGTACCACCATGAAGTTCTACTATTTGTCGAGCGATCGCTAAACCTAAACCTAAGCCCCCAAATTGGCGCGTGATCGAACTATCTGCTTGTCGGAAATACTCAAATACATAAGGTAGAAATTCAGGAGAAATTCCCTTACCTGTATCTTTAACTGTAATTTGAGCACCAGAGTCAATTACTTCTAACTTGACATTAATTAATCCGCCTGTTGGGGTAAATTTTACGGCATTACTGAGTAAATTCCAGATTACTTGTTGCAGTCGGTTAGCATCACCCATCATCCAAACTGCGGATGGTAAATCTGTGCGAATTTCAATCATTTTAGCTTCTGCGGCTAAACGCACTGTTTCCTTCGCTGCTTCAATAGTCATGGCTAAATCTACTGGATATACTTGCAGTGTTAATTTGCCTTGTAATATCCGCGAAATATCTAATAAATCTTCAATTAATTGGGTTTGTAACTTAGTATTGCGTTCAATTGTTGCCAGAGCCAAAGCAGTTTTTTGCTGGTCTAATTTTCCAGTTTGTAATAGTCTTGTCCAACCGAGAATCGGATTTAAGGGAGTTCGCAATTCGTGAGAAAGTACTGCTAAAAATTCATCTTTCACACGGTTAGCTGCTTCGGCTTGTTCACGAGCAATTTTTTCTCGTGCTAATAATTGTTCGCGTTCGGCTTCGGCGCGTTTGCGATCGGTAATATCCAAAAATGCTCCTACCGCACCTCTGGGTTTACCTTGTTCATCCAACAAAGGAGAAGCATACCCATATAAATTAAACAATACTCCATCGCCGCGTAAAATATCAACTTCTACACCTTGCAATTGGACATTGTGAATCGCCGCATAACGTAAAGGTATTTCGTCTGGGGCGAGTTCTTTGCCGTTACTAAAAACTTTGTAACCAGGGTGAGAACTACCTGTTGGTGGTGTGAAGGAAGCATGATCGTTGACCTTAATTCCCAGAATTTTGGCAAAGGCAGGATTAGCACGGATCTGTTTGAATTCAGGATCGTCGCTAATTAAAATGCCGATCGGAATTACTTCAAATAGAGTTTGTAATTCGCTAATTCGATTTTGTAAATTGCGGTTTAACTTGGCAATTTCGGCTTCAGCTTGTTTGCGATCGCTAATGTTGCGAAAATATAGCACAATTCCCGCATCGGAGGGATAAACTCGCACCGAAAACCAAGAATTAAAAGGTGGGTAATAATCTTCTAATTCTAACGGTACTCTTTCTACCATTGCTTGTTGAAACAAACGACCAAAACTTGTTGCTGCTAACTCTGGTAACTCCTCCCAAAGATTTTTTCCCAGCAACTCTTGGGCAGATTTTCCTACAGTCCGAGTACCTTTATGGTTAATGTATGTGAAACGCCATTGCCGATCGAAAGCGACAAAACCATCAGTAATACTTTCCAAAATTTCACTAATCTCTTCTTTAGCACTTTCCGCTTCTACCCTAGCGGTTTGTTCTCTTAACAATAATTGTTCTCTTTCCGCTTCTACTTGTTTGCGTGAAGTGATATCTTGTACCACACCCAACATTCCCATAACTTGCCCGGAAGCATTGTACTGCGCTCTTCCCTTGACCGCAACCCAACGCTGTTCTCCATCAGGATGAATTACTCGATATTCGATATCATAATCACTGTTTTCGGCAATAGCTTTTTCTACTGCTAATTTTGCGCGGTCGCGATCTTCTGAATGTAATAAATTTCGCATCTCTGTCCAACTCATATAAGTTCCCGCTGGAATGCCAAACATTTCCGCCGCTCTGGAGGAAAATGTCACCATATCTGTTGTTGCATCCCAACTCCAGTCGCCCATTTTGGCAGCTGTTAACGCCAAGCGTAAGCGTTCAGCATTTGTACGTAATAATTCTTCCACTTGTTTGTGATCGGTGATATCCATATTTACACCAATCAAACGGTACGGTTTTCCTGAAGAATCTTTGAATACTTGTGCTTTTCCTACTACCCAGCGCACAGTCCCATCAGGAAGTAGAATCCGAAACTCAGTATCAAAATCAATTCCTTCAGTTGCGGTACGTTGGGCGGCAGCATCAGCATGGGCGCGATCGTCTGGATGTACCCGTTTTAACCAATGCTCATAACTACCTTCAAAACTGCCAGGAGCCAAATGAAATAAGGCTTCCATTTCTTCCGACCAAGTTAATTTTCCCGTAGTAAAGTCCCATTCACAAGTACCAATTTTGCCCACCTGATTTGCTAATACTAAACGTTCCTGACTAGCGCGGAGTGTTTCTGCGGCTTGTTTGCGCCCAGTAATATCACGACAAATTGCTTGAATTGTCGGTAAATCATTGAGAGTAAATAAGGTAGCACTAACTTCTACAGGAATTAGTTCACCTGCTTTAGTACGGTGAATTGATTCTAAAACAATATGTTTGTGTGTTTGTACTTTTTCAATCAGAACTTGTGGAATCACCGTTGGGGAACCTAAAATATCGGTAACGCACATGGTTAACAGTTCTTCTCTGGTGTAGCCTAACCGCTTACAAGCTTGCTCATTAACTTCGATGAACTTTCCTGGTAGATACTCAGGCGTAAGATGATACACCAATACCCAATCTTCCATGCCATTGAACAAGGTAGTAAAGCGTTGCTCTCTTTCCTGTAATTCGGCTTGTACTTGTTTGCGTTCCGTAATATCTACAGAAATTCCGATTAAGCGTTCTGGTTCTCCTGCTGCATCAAAATATACAGTTCCCTGACTATGCAACCAACGCACCTGTCCATCAGGACTAATTACCCGAAATGGTTGAATGTAGGTAGTTTCGCCAGCTAAAGCTTGTTCGTGAGCTTGGATGATGTTTTGCCGATCGTCTGGATGCACAAGTGCAAAAAACTCTTCTCCTGTACCTGTTTGAATGCCCCAGACTTTTGTCGCATTCTCACAACATACGACTTGATTTGTCTTTAAGTTTATTTCCCAGACAATCATCTTGGCAGAGTTGAGGGCTAACTGTAAGCGTTCTTCAGTTTGGCGAAGATGATCTTCAACTTGCTCTAATTGCGTTGCGCGATCGCTTTTGTCTTTAATTTCCGCCAATTCTTGTTGCAGTGCCTTCTTTTCTTTCTGACACTCTCTTTCCGAATCTTCTAGTTGTTGAACTCGCTGTTCTAGTGCAGCAATTCGATCGACAAGAGTTTTAGTCATCAATTCTTCTTGTTCCATTTTTCTAACCCAGATGGCAATTGCTGCACTAAATCAGCAGATCCTTCCATTGTAATTTTCCATTAATTTTTATAAGTCCTACTCTACCTTTTGGCAGAATTTACCAAGCTTTACTTCTGCTTTATGTCTGAAGGTAGTTTTTTTTTTAATAAACAGTGCTATCGCAGAAGTAAAGAAGGTTTATACAATCAGCTTTCTACCTTTTTCCAACTAATTGGTTATTTCTGTCGCCTTGCACTAGAAACTGGTTTCTTATGCGTAATCCCATTTCACGTTAAGGTTGATACAAATAATTTGTAGGGGCGGGTTTAGCCAAAAGGTGAGAATCCCAGCAATAAAATTGAAATCAAAACCCGCCCTTTCCCTTACATCTGTAGCAAACATTTAGGTAATTGATATAAGTCCTAAATTACCTAAAAAACTGGGTAATACTTGATTTATCAATAATCCCAGTCCCGTAGGACAGGCATCTTGCCTGTCATCCTCAGTCCCCATTTACCACAAGTACAAAAGCGCCGCTCAAACTATGATGGAAGAAGTTGAGTTTCTGATTCTAATTGTTCGGTTTGTTCCAACATTTGCCAAATTTGTTGTAACAAAATTTCCAGTCCAGAACGGGTAGCAGAAGAAATCAGAAAAACTTGATTTCCACTCAATTCTTGCAATTGCTGACGCAGTTGTTCTAAATCAGTTTGTGCCGGATCGATCGCATCAATTTTACTCAAAGCTAAAAGTTGCGGATGTTCCGCTAAACCCCGACCATAAGCTAATAATTCTTCTTGAATGGTGTGATAATTTGCGATCGGATCTTCCGCAGTCGCATCAATTAAATGCAGCAATAAACGAGTGCGTTCAATATGACGTAAAAAATCATGCCCTAAACCCACACCTAAATGAGCACCTTCAATAAGTCCGGGAATATCAGCAAAAACTGCGCCATCTCCATCCGGTTTCTGCACTACACCTAAGTTCGGAACTAAAGTTGTAAACGGATAATCAGCAATTTTCGGTTTAGCAGCAGAAATGGTAGAAATCAAGGTAGATTTTCCTGCATTTGGTAGCCCAATAATTCCCACTTCAGCTAACAGTTTTAATTCCAAACGGAGGAGTCGCTGTTCTCCAGGTAAACCTGGTAAAGCATATTCAGGAGCACGGTTACGATTACTGAGAAAATGCTGATTTCCTAAACCACCTTTGCCACCTTGCGCCACACAAAGAGTTTGCCCAACTTCCACAATATCTCCCAAAATTTCGTCTGTTTCGGCATCATAAACGACTGTACCGCAGGGAACTTGGATGATGCGATCGCCACCATTCGCCCCAGTGCGATTATTTGGCCCCCCACGCGAACCATCCTCAGCCTTAAACCGATGATTGTATTTAAAATCCAGCAAAGTCTGCAAGTCTGATGTAGCCACAAGAATACAAGAACCGCCTTTACCCCCATTTCCACCAGAAGGCCCACCAGCCGGAACATACTTTTCCCGGCGAAATGCTACAATTCCATCGCCACCTTTACCAGCCTCGACTTCAATTTCTACTTGATCGATAAATTGCATAATTTTCCTTTTTTAACTAACCTTTTGTACTAATTTTTATGGCAAATCCTATAGAATTATTGGCTGGCTTAACTTGTTACTCTTTGGGCGCTATCTCTTATATTTTGTTAACGCAAGTTGCTAGTTATCTGCATCAGGGTATTTTGTTGCGCTGTCTTCGCTTTGTTACAACTGGCATCAGAGCGAAGACAACGCAACAGCGTACCTAATCCCAGTATTAATTATAAGACTTACGCACTAAGATCCCCCAACCCCCTTCCCAAGGGGGCTATTAAGTTCCCTCCTTCCAAGGGAGGCTAAGTCCTAAATTATATAATTAGCAACTTGCATTAGTAGCGCAAGTTGCTAGTTATGATTCGATCCCCCTAAATCCCCCTTAAAAAGGGGGACTTTGAATCTGGTTCCCCCCGTGATGTTAATAGCGAAGCTTCCGCTGGAGCCCCCCTTAAAAAGGGGGGCTCCAGGGGGATCTTTTAGGGGGGTTAGGGGGGATCGAATCGACAATATTTGTAACTAGCAACTTGCATTAGTACTTACCGAAGTAAAACCAAATCCCCGACTTCTTCAAAAAATCGGGGATCTAGAGAAATAACTATCCAGTTGAAAAAGGCTAAAAAACCTACTATATTAGCCTTCTTTCCTTGGAGCCTTCTGGCATTAGTTATGAGATGGAGCAACAAAAGCCAGAGTCAGACTATCATGAGCCAGGAAGTGAGCTAAATGGAATGCTCTATCTTCTGTCTCAAGAAGGATTTTTTCATATAAATAACGAGTAGCGCGATCGCCTAAACTCTCTGCTTGTGCTGCTTGACTTCTAATTACTTTGATTACAGCTTGTTCAGCTTGTAAATCATGTTCTACCATCGATCGGCTAGTAAAAATGCCATCATCTTCAGGAGTGAAGCAACATAACTCAGCGAGTTTGGTGAAACTAGCAACAGGAACACCGCCTAAGCCATTCAAACGTTCACCAATTTCATGAATATGTCCTTCTACTTCTCCGTAACTATCTTGAAAGAATTGATGTAGAGAATAGAATTCACTACCTTCAACTACAAAGTGATGTTTCTGATATTGCAGATACAACGCTTGAAAGCTAGCTAAGGCAATATTTAATCCTTCACAGACAGGTCCAGTAACGGATTTTTCCAATAAAACTGGATTGTCAGCAATCTGATCGACAGCCTGTTTCAAACCTACAGCTTGGGTCATATTTTCCCCTTTTCCTGTTACTTAAGGAGTCTGGTTGCAGCTATTGACAATCTATCACTTTCCTTTTCATAGTCAACTAGGTTTTTAGCAATTGATGAAAATTTTTATCAATAATTAATACTTGATTAAGCTAGAGATTGGCTGGAAGAATAATCAACTAATTTCGCAATGTCTATCTATGTTAGGTAACGACCAAACTTACCAAAAGGAAAAAATAAAAATTTTACTTTTTAGTTAAATGAGAATAATTAACGCTCTGTTAATTTATAAAATTTTAAGATTTACTGAATTTGGATGCCATAATTACCCCATGTCGCCACCACTGAGATCCACCAATCCAACTGCGTGAAGGTAGATGTCCCACTGGGGCTGAAAGACTAAATTTTAAGTAGGAATTATTAGTTTGATGTGTGGGCCAACCAACCGTCTCACAAAAGCGTCCATAATCATCATTAACAGTAGGCAAAATGTATGATTGGATACTGAAGCCGAAGCGTCCTTGACTGTACTTTACCCACAAGCGATCGATAGTTTGCAAATCCTCGTCAGGCAATTTTTCAATGTCACTAAGTTGTAAGTAAGCATGAGTTGATTTCCCGACAGCTAAACACATTACTACCCAAGTTTCTTGGTCAGCTTCTTTCCATTTACCAGCAGCTAATAAATGCTGTAACTTTGTATAATCAACTCCTACCTCCGAGATTAATCGATCGCCTTGGGGTTTGGCAGTGTAGCGGCGGAAAATATTAGTCAAGAGGTTGTTTTTGTAAATTGGTAATGGTTGAGGTTTTGGAGTTTTTAATGGTAGGATAGATATTGCTTGTAAGACATCGCCAACACTTTGGTAACGCTGATTAACGGCGGGTTTAATTAATTTATCTAAGATTCTACTTAGGCGATCGCTCACCTGACTACCTTTAGGTAAAAAATCTCGCCAAACCCAAGTATTATTAGCAATATCAGTTAAATCAAAAGGAGACACACCAGTTAATAAATAAATGCAAGTAACGCCCAAACTATAAAGATCGCTAGCAGGTAAAGCCTTTCCCTTCATTTGTTCCGGCGCTACATATTCCGCAGTTCCTACCGCAGTACCAGTACGAAATAAAGCACTATCAGTAATTAATTTAGCTACCCCAAAATCAATTAAAACTAACTTGCCATCAGTTTGACGACGGATAATATTTGATGGTTTAATGTCTCGATGAATTATCTTGCGATCGTGGACAAATTTTAACACCGGAAGCAAATCATTGAGGAATTCCCAAATTTGAGATTCATTAAACACCCCCTTTTCCCGCAACTCTTTATCTAAAGTTTGTCCGGGAATAAACTCTTGGACTAAATAAAGCTGTTTTTGCTGTTCAAAATGTGCCAATAACGATGGTATTTGCGGATGTTTCCCCAACTCTTTTAAACGTTCCGCTTCCTGAAGAAACAACTGAACCGCTTTCTTAACCAATAAAGTATCTCTACTTTGTAAATAAAGTTGCTTCACCACACAGCGAACTCGATCGGATGTTCCTTCATCTATTGCTAAAAAAGTTTTACCAAAACCACCTTGTCCGATTAATTGCATTGGGCGAAATCGGTTTTTTAATGTTAACAAAGAACCACAACTCAGGCAAAATTGTGCATTATCAGGGTTGACAGGACTAAAACATCCAGGGGTAAGACAGTAAGACATAGTAGCAACTAACAAAGCAATTAACTATACAATTAACATAGTTGAACTTCCAGTTGACAGATTACAAAGGTATCTGAAAATAAAATTTACTAATAACTATTGCTGTTCTACTTGGTAAATATAAAATTTATGCCCAACTCCTAATGTGCCAAAATGGTAAGAAGGTAATAAGTTTGAGGGTAAGAATGGCGAAACTTTAGTAATTGACAACTCCGTTTTGTAAATACTGAACAAGATAAAATTATATCTTTCTGTACTTTGGGAAATGATCTCTTTGATTTCTGATTGATTGGAATTAACCAACCTTTTGCATTCTTGTTTGAGGGACTTTCCCCAAAGTTTGGGTGCTTGGGGACAGACGTTTTGTTGTAAGTATTCACTAAGTTGCTCTCTAGCATACTCCTCGTACTCCGGCTGACTGGGATTGCTGATAGCCAAGGACATCAGTAATCCGGTGACAATGGCAGTACCCAAAGATAGGGGAAGATTCCAACTTTTCATCAATTTACTGTGTCCGTTTGAGTTCAGAGTTAGCTTACCACTGAAAGAATTTTTTCGTTTCTGGGTCAAGGACTTGATCCTTCTGGGAAAAGAGTGCTATGATAAATAATCGCAAGGCGAGCGTAGCCAAGTGGTTAAGGCAGTGGATTGTGGTTCCACCACTCGGGGGTTCGAGTCCCCTCGTTCGCCCTTATTGTACAGTGAATAATTATTTATCGTCGCTGACCAAAAACATGGGTACAAGCCCCGTCCTTGCAGGACGGCTTTAATTGTGTTAGGCTAAACGCCGTAGAGGTTTTCCACGTCAAATGATAGTTCTAGAGTTTAAAGCGCAAGGGAAAACAACTCA
>NZ_JADEWG010000129.1 GCF_015207735.1 [Phormidium] sp. LEGE 05292 | reverse complement strand
CCATTCCCCCATCCCCTGCCTTCTGCTGGTAAATTTGCTAACTTAGTCTTAACAGTTAGTTACTTTTTTTAGCACTCAGCTTAGCGCTAACTGCCCTAGTTCTATGACAGCAATTTGCAACCCACTGGGAAACCAGTTTTTGGATTCAGCCCAACTATTAGCAGCGCAAGATGTGGTAGCACTCAAAGAAGTGTTCCAAACTATCAGTGCCGAGAGTTGCCCACTGCATTTCAACTTTCATCTCCACACTAAATGTTCTGATGGTAAGTTAGAACCACAGCAGTTGGTAGAACAAGCGATCGCTATTGGTTTGAAAGGATTTGCTATCACAGATCATCACAGCGTTAACGGTTTCTATCAAGCTACCAACTGGCTAGAACAATGGAAGCATTCTCACCCAGAAACATCAGCACCTCGTCTGTGGACTGGGGTAGAAATTACCGCAAAACTTCTGGGAACTGAAGTGCATATTTTGGGTTATGGCTTTAACCCCCGACATCCATCAATGTTGACTTATTTGCTAGGTGTAAGTCCGATCGATAAAGAAGCTAAGGCAGCTAATGCGATCGCGGCTATTCATCAGGCTGGTGGTTTGGCGGTACTGGCACACCCAGCGCGATATCGTCAGGCTGCAACTGCTTTAATTCCCGAAGCTGCCCATTTGGGTATTGATGGAGTAGAAACTTATTATGCTTACAACAATCCTAATCCTTGGTGTACCAGCCCCGAACAAACTAAACAAGTGCAGCAATTAAGTGCCACATACAATTTGTTGAATACTTGTGGTACTGATACTCATGGGCTTAGTATACTGTTGCGCCTTTAAAGGGGGCTCCAGGGGCTCCAGGGGCAAGAAAAGTCCTGAATTCAAAACTCTCTTCCTATTCCTAACTCAAAACTCGATCGGGATTTACAAGATTTCAGGATGGAGAGGATTTACAGATTGACTAATCCCGTTCATCCTGTTAATCAAATAATCTTGGTCAAACTTTCCCAGTCCCTAGTCCCAAAAACCAGGAATTTTATCAGCAGTATGAGAAAAACCACTTTATTTGGTTAAACCATGTTCCAGGGCATAACGGACTAATTCGGTGCGGCTGTTGGTACCCGTTTTACTAAATAAGCGGCTAACGTATTTTTCGACGTTGCGAACGCTGGTTTCTAAACGGCGGGCGATTTCTTTGTTCATCAGCCCTTGTGCTACTAAGTCTAGGACACTTTGTTCTCTAGGGGTCAAATCAATTTTAATGTGTGTGTCGGATTGTGCGATCGTAGGTCTTTGCTTCAATAATTCCCTAATTTCTGCCAATTGTCGGGCAAGATCTTCGAGATCTGTACCTTCTCCTCCTTTTTCGGAAGATGCCCGACGTTCCAACAAATTTTCTACAATTGCAACTAACTCATCAGGGTCAAAGGGTTTGGAAAGATAAGCATCACAACCAGCTTGATATCCTTGAATGCGGTCTTTAGTCATTCCCCTAGCAGTGAGAAATACTACTGGTAATGATTTGAAACGGGGATCTTCCCGCATTTGCTTGAGAAACTGATACCCATCTACTTGAGGCATCATAATATCTGTAATCACCAAGTCAGGAGGATTACTTTGCAGTTTTTCCCAACCTTCGGTAGCGTTACTAGCAACATTAACGTTGAATTCACTGTCTTCTAGATAAGCTTGGACGGCTTCGCGTAGTCCGGGTTCATCATCGACAAGTAACAGTTGACCTGGCATCTGTACCACCTTATCACCTTGAGAATTATTTACTATATTAAATGTAACGAAATTTATTCAGGGGAAAGGGAAACGTTGTAATTCTCACTTTTGCTCAGTTTTCCCAGAAGTTTATTCTAGTCGTTCAATTATTTTTGCTGTTTCAGGAAGTTGTACTGACTGCTGTCCAGAAAATCGCGCTCCTTTAATTAGTAAACTCAAAGGAGTATTAAGTAAGTCTAAAAAATTAGCTTTGCCGAGAATTGCTTTAACGCTGGTAATGGGTACTTCTTTTACTATCCATCTAGCCAAAGTATGAATATATTCTTTTCTAGGGACATTTGGCATTAAATTAATGCCATAAAGTTCATGTAAATAGCGATTTGATTTCCCGTATCTACGCCATTGACTTTTAAACTCTGTTAATGTAGACCGATGACGATGTTGGACGATCGCATTTGGCGCTAAATGAATTTTCCAGTCGGTTTCTTTTTGAATTCGCCAACAAATATCAGCATCACCACCAGTAGTTAGGTAAGGACGAAATAAACCAATTTGAGCAAAAATTTCTTTTCTAATTGCTAAGTTGGCTGTTTGACCGTAAGGGCAAAAAGGATGTTTTAAAGTATATTTTTGAGATAATGTATCATGCTTTTCGGCATATTTTTCTAAGATTGTTTGTCCAGGTAATCCGATAATTTCCCCAGCAACAATGCCAATATTTGCATCTTGAAATGGTATAATTAATTGAGTTAACCATTGGGGTTGAGGACGACAATCAGCGTCAGTAAAAGCAATAATTTCACTATTGGCGGCGCGAATACCAGCGTTGCGTGCGGCGTAGGAACTTTGAATTTTAGTTTCTGCTAAGTAGTGAATTTGGGGGAAGTTTTGGGCGGCGTTTTGGATGATGGTGGAAGTGCGATCGCTACTTGCATTATCTACTAAAAAATATTCTACTTGTTCAATGGGATAAGTTTGTGATTTTAAGCAATTAATTAAATCCGGTAAATCATTTTCCCCATTATAAACTGGGACGACTACCGAAACTTTTGGAAATATACTTTTATCTTGGTCGTTCATTTTTGGGATTAGGGATTGGGGACTGGGGACTAGGGACTGGGTAATGGGTACTGGGGATTGGAGAGACGGGGAAAAACTCAAAACCCAAAACTCTCTCCAGGGCGGGTTTTGCTGATATCTTATCTGTTTGGTAATCAAAATACTTTACTAAACCCGCCCCTACAACTCAAAACTCGATCGGGATTTACAAGATTTAAGGATGGAGAGGATTTACAGATTGACTAATCCCGTTCATCCTGTAAATCAAATAATCTTGGTCAAACTTTCCCAGTACCTAGTACCCAGTACCCAGTACCTAGTCCCTAGTCCCTATATTAACGAATCAACAAACACAAGAGATACAAAATTCCGTTGATAGTGTAAAAACTAGCAACCACTTGCAGTTCTGTCCAACCAGAAAGTTCTAAATGGTGATGTAAGGGGGCCATTTTGAACAGTCGTTTTCCTACTCCATCAGGCCCTTTTGTCGCTTTGTAATAACTGACTTGTGCCATTACGGAAAGGGTTTCGATAAAGAAGATTCCACTAAGGATAAATAAACTCCAAAGTGTGTTACTTAATAGGGCTACCGATGCTAAAGCGCCTCCTAATGCTAGGGAACCTGTATCGCCCATAAATACTCTAGCTGGGTTACGATTGTGGGCTAAAAATCCTAAACAGCTGCCACTTAAACAGGCGCAAAATATCATTAATCCGGGGTGAGTTGAGGCGACTAAGGTTGCTAATCCTAAAAATACGATCGCGCAAAGTCCACCTGCTAACCCATCAACACCATCAGTTAAATTTGTCGCGTTACTTTCTGCTACTAAGACAAAAACTGCCAACGGCCAAAACAATAAACCCAAAGGTAATGCTAAACCAAACGGTAAATTGATGGTGGTAATATTTGCTGGTTGTTGCCAAAGTAACCAGAGACAAAATAACGCTGCAAAACCAATTTGCAACGCTAATTTCATTTTCGGTGAAATGCCTTTGTTGGATTTGCGACGTAAAATTTGCCAATCATCTAACCAACCAATAAAACCATAACCAAGAGTTAATGCGGCAACTGCTGCTACTGTTCCAAAGTCTTTGATTCCTAAACTCAAAGCTGACCAAATTACAGAAATAATCGCACCGACAGGGATAAAAAATATTCCTCCCATTGTGGGAGTGCCACCTTTTTTCAAATGACTTTGTGGCCCATCTTCCCGAATTACTTGTCCAGCTTTTAGCGATCGCAAAAGCGGTACTACCCAGTAGCCTATCCCAGCTGTTGCTATGGCGCAAACCCAAAACGGCAGAGTCAAAGAAACTCCTGGGTTTAAATATCTACCTGTTTTCCCATCTAGAAAAAGCGCCACTAAACTCAGCACAACTGCTAGGATTACAGACAGACTCACCCCTGATAACTTGAGTGACCTGCTATCTAGTGATTTAGCATCCACAAAAATACTTCACTCCACACTAATAAATTGATTTTGTTGACACTCACCGTGCTAAAGCAGCGGTGATTCTTCATTCATAGACTCAGCTTGCTCTGGCAGGATTGCTCCAGCCAAAGTAGAGGCCAAATCTCCTGAAGCGTTCGGATCTACGATCCAAGTTCCGACATGACCTGCCGTACTCAAGGCTGTTTTTAGAATAATTAACGCGGCATTCCAATCCCTATCCAAAATAAATCCACATTCACAAATATGGGTTCTTATAGATAAGGATTTTTTGACTATTGCACCGCAACAGGAGCATTCCTGGGAAGTATAAGCAGGATTAACAGCAATAGTTATCTTGCCAAACTTAACTCCAAAATGTTCCAGCCATTTTCTAAATTGATACCAACCTGCATCATTAATAGATTTAGCGAGACAATGATTTTTAACTAAATTCTTAATCCGCAAATCTTCGTAGGCGATCAGATCGTTAGATCGAGTTACGCAACGCGCCAGTCTCTTGGCGTGTTCTTCACGTTGCCTACTTATTTTGAGGTGTACTCGCCCTAATCTATTAATAGCTTTTTTGCGATTGGTAGAGCCTTTCTTTTTGCGAGAAACCCGCCTTTGTCTAAACTTTAGACGCTTCTCACTTGTTCGATAAAACTTAGGATTTGGTTCTGAGTAACCATTGGAATCTGTGTAGAATTCTTTAATTCCCACATCCAACCCAATCGCTTTGCCAGTCGGCTGACAATCTACTTTGTTGTCCACTTTTACTAATAATTGGACATAATAACCATCAGCACGCCGAACTATCCTTACCCGTTTTATCTGTTCTAATTGGTAGAAGTTTAAATCCCACGTCCCCTTAAGTTTTAGTTTGCCAATCCCTTTTTTGTCTGTAAAGGTGATTTGTTTTCTAGTTTCAGAAAGTGACCATCCCGAAACTTTATATTCAACTGAACGACAGTTTTTCTTAAATTGTGGATAGCCTTTCTTTCCTGGGATAGCCTTTCGGCAGTTATCGTAAAATCTCGCAATTGCTGAATAAGCCCATTCCACTGCAACTTGGCAAGCATGAGAATTTAAAGCCTTAACAAAGGGGTATTCTGCTCTTAATGCCGTGTTATGACGATACAATTCTTTCTGTCCAATTCCGCGATTATTCATCCAATATCGGAGACATTTATTGCGGACAAATTGAGCAGTCCTAATTGCTTCATCAATGGCTTTATATTGAGTTGTTTTCCCTTGCGCTTTAAACTCTAGAACTATCATTTGACGTGGAAAACCTCTACGGCGTTTAGCCTAACACAATTAAAGCCGTCCTGCAAGGACGGGGCTTGTACCCATGTTTTTGGTCATTGGGAAGGGCAGGGGGGACAAGAGGACAAGGAGACAAGGGGACAAGGGGACAAGGGGACAAGGTGAATTTTTCACTTCTGCCTTCTGCCTTTTCACTTCTGCCTTTTGCCTTCTGCCTTCTGCCTTCAAAGATTAAATCTCTTCTTCCAAGTCTCCGATATCATCATCACCGAAGTCGTCGTCGTCGTATCCTATTTCATCAGTAGCTATTAAACCGTCGATGTCTTCGCCTTCTTCTGAATAGTCTTGGGCAGCGACTTCATCTCTTGCTAAGAGGCGACCTGTAGATTCTAACCAATCAAGAATCGAAGTGTCATGTTTGGTGGGGATTACAGCTGCGGGTTGATCTATTGGATCTTCGCGCAAAGAGGGATTATATATCATAGGAGCGTAAAGAGTTGCTTCATCTAAGTATCAGACAATAAAAGTTTAGCAATTATCGGCCTATTCGACTCTAGTTTAAGCACAGACTATGCTTAGAGGTAAGGAGATCACAAGAGGTGTATAAACATGATTGGGAAGATAGAACTGCTAGAAGCGATCGCAGGTAAAAATCGTGGTTTACTAGCGAATGAAAATGATAAGCTGGCAATCATGGCTTTAGTGGCACAACTGGAAGATCGCAACCCCACTCCCAGACCAACGGAAGCTACAGATTTACTGGAAGGAAATTGGCGATTACTTTATACTACCAGCCAAGAACTTTTAGGTATTAATAATCTACCGTTGTTTAATCTAGGGCAAATTTACCAATGTGTTCGCACTCAGGATACTAAAATCTACAACATTGCCGAAGTTTCTGGGTTGCCCTTTTTGGAAAGTATTATCAGCGTAACTGCCACTTTTATTCCGGTTTCTGAACGTCGAGTAAATGTGAGATTTGACCGGGCAATTAGTGGTTTGCAACGGTTGTTTGATTATCAAAATCCTGATAATCTTATTAAACAAATAGAATCGGGTAAAAAGTTTTTGGGAATTGATTTTGCTATTACTAGCCGCGAACAAAAAGGTTGGTTAGATATTACATATCTTGATGAAGATATGCGAATTGGCAGAGGTAATGAGGGCAGTGTGTTTGTCTTAAGTAAATCCTGAACCATTGAAAATTTGTAATTGCTTATGCGCTTATCCCAAAGACACTTAAATATACTTTCAAGTTGTCCGAGAAAGTTTCAACATACCTATTTAGATCAGTTTGGTTCTGTGACGACTCCTGAACAGCAAGAAAAGCTAAGTTGGGGAAGTCATTTTCACTTGTTGATGCAACAGAGGGAATTAGGTTTGCCGATCGAATCTCTGTTACAAGAAGATCGGAAAATGCAGCATTCTGTAGTCGCTTTAGTTAGTGCTGCGCCGGAAATTTTAACTCCTAATCTCAATAACGATAACTTCCGCGACAGCGAACATTTTCGCAGTTTCAATTTTCAAGGCTATTTGCTGACTGTGGCTTATGATTTATTAATTGCATCTGATAATAAAGCCCAAATTTTAGATTGGAAAACCTATCCAGAACCGAAAAAACGGCAGTTTTTAGAACAGGATTGGCAAACTCGTCTATATCTATTTGTTTTGGCAGAAACGAGTGATTATAAACCAGAAGAAATCTCGATGAGTTATTGGTTTGTCCAATCTCAACCGGAACCAAAAAGTTTAAGATTTGCTTACAATACTGAAAAACACGAAAAAACCAAACAAGATTTAATTAAGTTATTAAATCAACTCAATTATTGGTTAGAAAGGTATAAAATAGGAGAGGAGTTTCCCCAAATTACAGAAAATTCTAGGGATTGTAATTTTTGTCAGTTTGGAGTGAGATGCGAAAGGAGTTTAGAAACTCAAGAAGCAGCAACAAATCAAGAGAAAATTCTCGCCTTAGCCAATATTGAAGAAGTTCCTCTAGATTTTGGTTCGTTGTGACGACTTCAGTCGTTCTTTGAAATTAAAATACGACTAAAGTCGCTACAACAAACAGTCTGTTTTAACCACTGAAGTCGTTCTTTAAAATCAAAATACGACTAAAGTCGCTACAACAAACAGTCTGTTTTAACCACTGAAGTCGTTCACTGAGCAGAAGTTCGCTAAAATAAATAATTATGTCAAAATCTAACCCTACTGAAACGGAAAATTTGCCCCTGATCGTCCTAGTAGATGGTCACTCTTTAGCCTTTCGTTCTTTTTATGCTTTTGCTAAAGGAAGAGATGGCGGTTTAAAAACAAAAAGTGGTATTCCGACTAGTGCTTGTTTTGGTTTTCTCAAGTCACTTTTAGCGGTGATTGAATCACAAAAACCGCAAAGTATGGCGATCGCATTTGACTTAGGTTTGCCAACTTTCCGCCATGAGGCAGATGACACTTACAAAGCCGATCGACAAGAAACACCAGAAGATTTTATCACCGATCTAAAGAATCTCCACGAATTATTAGATGCTTTTAATTTGCCAATTGTTACTGCGCCGGGATATGAAGCAGATGATGTTTTAGGAACTTTGGCAGAAAAGGCGAGTGCAGCGGGGTATCGGGTAAAGATTTTGACAGGCGATCGAGATTTATTCCAATTAGTTGACCCTAAAAAAGGCATTAGCGTCCTCTACTTAGGTAATAATTTCCTACAACGAGGAAGCACCACAGGACTAACAGAATTTGACCCAGAAGCAGTCAAAGAAAAAATGGGAATTCTGCCAGAACAAGTAGTAGATTACAAAGCTTTATGCGGTGATGCTTCTGATAACATTCCCGGTGTCAAAGGTATCGGTGATAAAACAGCAGTCAAGTTACTTTCCGAGTACGGTTCTTTAGAGAATGTTTACGCCAATTTAGAGCAAATTAAAGGTGCTAACAAAACTAAATTAGAAACTGGTAAAGATGCGGCTTATCACTCTCAGCATTTAGCCAGAATAGTTGTTGATGTTCCCTTAGAAATTAAATTAGAAGATTGTCAACTTACAGGTTTTGACAGTTCAGCTTTAGAACCGTTATTAGAAAAATTAGAGTTCAAATCTTACTTAGGAAAAGTCAAACAGCTACAGCAAGCATTTGGCGGAGTAGTTGAGGGAGAAAAACCACAATTCGTTACAGAAAAATTACCCATTAATGAGGTAGAACTTCCCGACGAATCAGCAGAATTGGACTTTTTCACTTATGAAGAAACCCAAGCTGCACAAAAACAATCAATTTCACCAGTTACAATTCAAATTATTGATACTCCAGAAAAATTAAGTGAGTTAGTAAAACAGTTAAAAAGCTGTACCAAAGTAACAGTTGCTTGGGATACAGAAACTAGCGATCTAGACCCTTTGTGTGCAGAATTAGTGGGAATTGGTTGTTGTTGGGGAACTAACTCTAATGAAGTTGCTTATATTCCCATCAATCATAAATCAGGGGAAAATTTAGAGAAACAAAGAGTTTTAGAAGCTTTACGTCCGATTTTAGAAAGCGATAAATATCCGAAAGTTTTTCAGAATGCGAAGTTCGATCGCTTAGTCTTCCGCTGTCAAGGAATTAATCTTGCTGGCGTTGTCTTCGATCCGATGTTGGCTAGCTATGTTTTAAATCCCGAAAATAGCCATAGTCTTAGCGAACTAACGCAAAGATATTTAGGATTAACCATCAAAAGTTATGATAGCGTAGTTCCCAAAGGGAAAACTATTGGCGATGTGGATATTCCGGTAATTGCTGATTATTGCGGAATGCAAGTTTACGCCACATTCCAGTTAGTTGGAAAATTTGAAAAAGAACTGAAAGCTGTTCCCACGCTTGATGCTTTATTGCGAGAAATCGAATTACCTTTAGAACCTGTATTAGCAGGAATGGAAGAAGTAGGAATTCGCGTTGACGCACCTTATTTAAAAGAATTATCGCAAAAATTGGAACAGGATTTGAAAGCGATCGAAGAAAAAGCTTATGAAGCTGCGGGAGAAAAGTTTAACTTAGGTTCACCAAAACAGTTAAGTCAGTTGTTGTTTGAAAAACTGAACTTAGATAGAAAGAAATCCCGTAAAATTGCCTCTGGTTATTCTACCGATGCAGCAACTTTGGAAAAATTGCAGGGAGATCACCCAGTTGTTGATGCGATTTTAGAATCTCGCACTTTATCTAAATTGAAATCTACTTATGTAGATGCTTTACCTCAATTGATGGATAAAAATCAGCGAGTGCATACTGATTTTAACCAAACTGCGACAGCTACAGGAAGGCTTTCCTCTTCTAATCCTAACTTACAAAATATACCCATTCGTACCGAATTTAGCAGAAAAATTCGTCAGGCATTTTTACCAGAAGCAGGTTGGTTATTAGTATCGGCTGACTACTCACAAATTGAGTTAAGAATTTTGGCGCATTTAAGCCAAGAACCTGTGCTAGTGGAAGCTTACCAAAATAATCAAGATATTCACACTGTTACTGCAAAAATTGTCTTTGAAAAAGAAGATATTACCCCTGATGAACGTCGGATAGCAAAAACAATTAACTTTGGGGTAATTTATGGTATGGGTGCAATGAGGTTTTCCCGTTCTACTGGCATTAAAAAAGCAGTTGCTAGTGATTTTATCGAAAAATTCAATACTCGTTATGCCAAAGTGTTTGATTATTTGGAAAGAATGAAGCGGGAAGCGATCGCCAAAGGTTATGTAGAAACAATTAAAGGTCGTCGGCGTTATTTTAAGTTTGAAGGTGGTAGTTTACGCGCTTTTGAAGGTAGGAACCCGGATGAAGTTGATTTGGGAAAATTGAAGAATATGGGACAAAATGACGCGCAACTTTTGCGTGCGGCTGCTAATGCACCAATTCAAGGTTCTAGTGCTGATATTATTAAAATTGCAATGGTGAAATTGCATGAAGTTTTACGTAATTATCAGGCGCGATTGTTGTTACAAGTGCATGATGAATTAGTGTTTGAAGTTCCTCATTCCGAATGGAAAGAGTTGCAACCAAAAATTAAGGAAACGATGGAAAATGCACTACCTTTAAGTGTTCCTTTGGTGGTTGATGTTCATGTGGGAGAGAATTGGATGGAGGCGAAGTAGAATCAAGTCTTAGATTTTAGATTTCCGTTCGCGTAGCGTGTGCGTAGCAGGTATTTTCGATTTTAGATTGACATGGTAATTCTACTCATAACTCCTGGCTTGACTGACAGGAGTTTTTTAGATTCTTGACAAAACCCAAGCGTTTAGGTTAAAGTGTAAACATATACAAAAAACTATTTATAAAAACTTTTATGGCAACTGTACTAAAAAAAGATGGCTTTAGTATTCGCATCTACCCTAACGATCACCTTCCATCCCATGTCCACGTCTTGAAGGCAGAAGGAGAAGCTAAGATCAACCTCGGCAGCGCCACTGAGCGTCCCAAGTTAGTAGGAATATGGAACATGAGCGATAAAGATGCAGTTAAAGCGCTGAAACTGGTGATTGCTCACCAGGCAGAATTATTAGAAAAATGGAGAGAAATTCATGGAGAACCTGAATCTGACTGAAGAAATCCTAAAAGATGAAATTGCTAAGGCAAGGGAGGCAGCTGCTTACGCAGATGCTTCCGAGCCACGCGCTAAGTCTGCCTACTACGATGCAAATTCCGATCGCATAGTCATAGAACTGCGAAATGGAACAGGTTTCCTGTTTCCCCCGAAATTAGTTCAAGGGTTGGCGGAAGCTTCCCTCAACGATCTAACGCAAGTGGAAGTAACCCCTTCCGGTCAGGGGTTGCATTGGGAAACACTGGATGTAGATATGAGCATTCCGTCTTTGATGATGGGGATATTTGGAACTAAGGCTTGGATGGCTGAATTAGGCAGCAGAGGTGGATCTGCAACTTCCACCGCCAAAGCAACAGCGGCTCGTCAAAATGGAAAACGGGGAGGTCGTCCGCGAAAAAAACCTCTGACAGCTTAATTTTAGAGGTTTAACTGATTAGAAGAGCCGTCCCTTGGTTTACCATTTGCTAAAGCCAGGAAAGATTTAGTAATGAATACATTGCAAAAACTAGAACTTCTCAAAGATACTTATTCTAACCAAGCCGAACTAGATCAAATCTTAGGAAAGCTATTGGATGTTGCACTTAGTCAGCATCGACTACGTTTAGAAAAGTACGATCGAGATTTGCGTGAATTTGAGCAGCGTTACCAGATGGAATCAAGTATTTTTTACCAACGTTTTGAAGCCGGAGAATTAGGAGACGATGTTGATTGTTTTGAATGGTCTAGTTTGTATGAACTTCGCCAGGATATTCGGGAAAAAATTCATCGCTTGGAGTTAGCTGTGTGACAAATGCAAGCGATTATCTGACTCACATAAAAGCGTTGAACCAATGAATGTAGAAAAGGTGTTGTCTATAATTGCTACGTCAACAATTAACTAAAAATACAATAAAAATGCCTTTATCTAATGTCCAAATTTGCTTTGTTGGTGATTCGTTTGTCAATGGAACTGGTGATTCTGAATGTCTGGGTTGGACGGGAAGAATTTGCAGTACAGCAATTAAACAAGGTCATGATATTACTTACTATAATTTGGGAATTAGAAGGGAAACTAGTACTGATATTGCGGAACGTTGGTTTGAGGAGGTGGCGCGGAGGTTGCCGGAAAGTTGCGATCGCAGAATCCTCTTCTCCTTTGGTGTAAATGATACCACCATTGAAAACGGCAAACCTCGCGTTGAATTAAGTAAAACTAAAGAAAATACTCTGCAAATCTTATCTATTGCCAAAAACTTATTTTCTATATTAATGGTAAGTCCGCCTCCCATTGTCGAAGTAGAACAAAACAGCAGAATTGAAACTTTATCTCAAGAATTAGCCATTATTTGTGAACAGCTAAATGTGCCTTATCTTGATGTTTTTACACCATTGCAAAAATCAGAATTTTGGTTAAAAGAAGTAGCAGCAAATGATAGTTACCACCCCAATGCAGCAGGTTATTCGGCGTATGCTAATTTGGTACAAAACTGGGATGCTTGGCAAGGTTGGTTAAATAGCTAAACTAAACTTTTCCTCGTAACTGTTCTAACTCTTCTCGTAAATTCAAAGGTTGATATCCCAAAGCAAAAGCTTTGTCACTATTTAACGAAACATCACTAGGTCTAGCTGCTGCCATTGGGACATCTTTTTGCAAACAAGCTGTTAATTTATCTTGGGGAAGTTGGAAAATTTCTGCCATTAACCGACCAAATTCATAACGCGATATCCGTTCTTTTCCGCCTAAATGAAGCACTCCGTTAACTTTTTCTAAAGCTAATAAAAGTCCGCTAGCAGCAGTTTTGCCACTAACAGGGGTTCTAAATTCATCGGTGAATAAACTTAACTCTTTTCCTTCTTTGAGTATTTTGATAAATGGTTGAATAAAACTAGTTGCGCCTTCAGGTGCAATACCAAACATTAATGGCATTCGACAAACTGCTGTTTGCGGATATCTGGCTAACATTTCTTGTTCAGCTAAGACTTTTTGTTCGCCGTAAACATTGACAGGAGAAACTGGATCTGTTTCTTGGTAAGGCGGATTTAAACCATTAAAAACTAAGTCGGTGGAAGTAAAGGCGCAAGGGAGAGAATAATCTGCACATAAACCAGCAATATTACTGGAAGTTGTGACATTAATTATTGTGGATTCTTCGGGGTGAGTTTGGCAAAAGTTAGGGTTAGATTGGGCGGCAGTGTGAATAACTGCTGTAGGTTGAATTTGCTGAAATAGTTTTTTTAATTGCTCAAAGTCTCTTAAATCAACTTTAATTAAATTTACATTGGGAATTTCTACTGCTTTGCTCAAGTAAGTGCCGTAAACTTGCCATTCTTGTTGAGCAAGTTGGCAAAGGTTCCATCCTAAAAAACCGCTAGCACCAGTAACTAAAAGTCTTTTCATTGTACCACCTAAATTTACAAGTAAAGTTAATTATGCCTTACTGCCTGTATTTGCAAAAGTTCGCCAAAATAGAAATATCTGTGTAAGTAGTGTTATTTTCGTGGTAAATATAAATACATGATTCATTTTTACAAATTGATTCCGATCGCACTAGTTCTAAGTTTAGCCGGATGCCAGTTCTTTCCGGGTCAAAATACTTATACTGTGCAGCGGGTAAGTGATGGAGATACGATCGCTGTCAATCAAGGCAATAAAAGTAATATCACCGTCCGCTTTGCCTGTATTGATGCGCCGGAAGTTCCCCATTCCAATAAGGAAAAGAATAGCCAAAAGTTGGTGGATAAAAACCAATTTAATTGGGGAATTAAAGCAAAAACAAGAGTGCAGCAGTTAGTTAACCAAGGAGGCGATCGCGTTGTCTTGAATATCACTGATACTGATAAGTACGGACGGCAAATTGCAGAAGTTCGTTTACCTAATGGTACGTTTATTCAAGAAGCTTTGATTCGAGAAGGTTTAGCATTAGTCAATCGTCCTTATCTCCGATATTGTCCCAGTAAAGAGATTATTGAACAGGCAGAAATAGATGCGAAAAAAAATTTACGTGGGGTTTGGAAAGACCCCCAATTCGTTGCACCTTGGGATTATCGACGGATTAAATAATAAATTAATTGGTAATTATTATAGATTTGCGTTTAGATCCCCCCTAACCCCCCTTATTAAGGGGGGAACTAGATTCAAAGTCCCCCTTATTAAGGGGGGAATTAGATTTAAAGTCCCCCTTATTAAGGGGGGAACTAAATTCAAAGTCCCCCTTATTAAGGGGGATTTAGGGGGATTGCCTACGGCACGCTACGCGAACGACAACCCCTAAGCACATAACTAGAAACTTACGTTAATCCAGTATGAAAAAACATCAAAATCATCAGTGGGAAACGAGACCGGGATGGTCTTTAGAGCGCCGAGACGAAACATTTATTAAATCTTTGATGCCGATTTGGGGATGGCTTTATCATGAATATTTTCGGGTAAAAACTAGCGGTTGGGAACAAATTCCTCCGGGAAAAGTGCTGTTTGTTGGTTCTCATAATGGAGGATTAGCCGCACCAGATATGTTTATGATGATGTACGATTGGTTCCGGCTTTTTGGTTTTTCTCGTCCTGTTTATGGTTTAATGCACCCTCATGTTTGGAAATATGCTTTGCCACTAGCGCAGTTGGGGGAAAAAGCCGGAGCAGTTATGGCTCATCCGAAAATGGCGATCGCAGCTTTGCACCAAGGAGCTAGTGTGTTAGTTTATCCGGGTGGTGCAGAAGATGTTTTTCGACCCTACAATTTACGCAATAAAATTTATTTTGCAGAGCGCAAAGGGTTTATTAAATTAGCATTACGGGAAGGAGTACCAATTGTTCCGGTAATTTCTCATGGTGCTCACGAAAATTTTATAGTTTTGGCTGACATTTACAAACAAATGCAGCAATTACATGAGTGGGGAATGCCTTGGTTATTTGATATCGATCCTGTCGTTTTTCCGATTTATTTAGGATTACCTTGGGGAATCGGAATTGGCCCTTTGCCGCATCTTCCCTTACCAATTCAAATTGAAACTCGTGTTTGTGCGCCAATTATTTTTGACCGATATGGAAGGGAAGCAGCGATCGATCGCCAATATGTTAATTACTGTTATGAAAAAGTTCTTTTTCTCATGCAACAAGAATTAGATGATTTAGTCGGCTGAGCAAGAGAACAGGGAACAGGGAACAGCCGAAAATTTGGAGTTTTAATTAAATAGGAAAGGCAAAGAATTCCCAGTCCCCAAACTACCAATCTTGCGAACCCTTTTCCATCCAATCATCTGCACCGACTGTAGTTTTTTGCTGGCGATTTTCTGTGCGGTAATTTTCTGTAGGAAAATCTTCTGCTTCTGAACTAGGCGAACTGAACAAAGGGAGAGCGACGATCGCACCAACGATCGCACCCGCTGCGGCACTAAACGCCAACACCACACCCACTGGCAAGCGTATTGACTCGTAAGCTAAAAACTTTAGGGTGACTGGAGTGGCGTTTTGTACGGAGAGAATGGCGATCGCCATCATCCAGACTGCAAGTATAACAGCAATAATTAGCGCGGTCAGAGATTTCATTAAATGGCTGTAGTTTTCCTAAAGTTAATTTTCGTAAAGAAACTGTTTTACTTTTACGTAAAAATACATCATACTTTTCATACTTTAGCATTTCTGGGTATGAAGATTCAGTAAAATCCGAACGTTGTTCTATGATTTTTTTCTGAAGCACTCTGCTCTAGCAAAGAGGGGTGAAATTTAGTCTAATAACGTCTGGATCAAAAAATCAGACATAAAATCTCGTTATCGGTTCGTTTTAAACCATTTTTACAAAATTAAACCAAAAAGATGACTCAACCTTTGGCATCTACATCATTTACAGTTCAGTCCGGTAGTGTTCCCGCTTCACAACACCAATCATTAGAATCGAATTATCATTCTCTGGCGGTGCTGTGGGCTAAAAAATATTACCTTTCTGTTACCCGTGACAATTCTAAAGAACGGACAAAACATGAAAGCCTAGAAGAAGTAAATTCTGGGGCGGGTCGGCGGAAAACTGCAAGTAAATTGATGCAGAATTTGACATTAGCTAGTGCTCAAGCTTGGTCGTTGACAGAAACTCTACTTTCGGAAGAGATTCGTCGTCACGGAATTAATCCAGAATTAATCAATCCTTTAGAAATTGCCGCAGATACCAGAAATTTATTTCAAAAAGCTTGGGAAGCTTATGCTGAGGGTGCTGCGCCAGAACGTCTTTCCGTGCTTATGGGTAAAGATAGCGGTCGAGTTCGGCAGAAATATACTAGCCAAGACCCCCGTGCGATCGGTTTTGTCAGTATGCAATTCCATTACACTGGACAAAAAATACTGGCGTGGCTTTCACCTGGGGAACAAGCCCTATTTTCACCTTACTTAAAGGTGATGGACGATCATATGTATATGCCGCTGCAAGCAGCTTACGAAGCAGCAGCTAATCATGAAGAAAATTCTCCAGAATTATTAGCTGTTCAGCATCTTTTACCAATTAGTACCAGAATTGCTTATGCAGTTTACGATCGCGTAATTCGTCAGCACCCAAGCTATGAAACTTACTCTGGATCTTTACGTTCAGAAGTTGTAAAAATTTCCAGCATTCGTGATGTGGAAATGTTCCAAGTTTACCTGTGTTTATGTGTTTTAGAAGGTAATATTCGCTCTGTACAACAGGAACTTTTCCCGCTTTGTGTAATGTTATATCCCCGTTTAAAAGTAGGTTGGACTTTAGTGCAGGAGATGTTAAACAATATACTTTGGGAAATGCACGATCGCTCATGTTTAGATCAGGTAGCACCATTTTTGCCCTATCTCCGTACTTTATCAGAAATGTTCTCTAAAGAAGTGTTTCAAGATAGTTGAACACAGCTTTATTCATCAGCCAAATTAGGTTCGGCAATTGTCAGAGCTAACTGGTAAATTTGGCGGCGGGGAAGTGATGTTTGCTGAGATAACTGACGACTAGCATCAGAACGAGATAATCCTTGCTTGAGTAAGTTTTGTAATTCTGCTTTAATTACTGCTTCTGAAAGTTGCGGTTTTTCTAAGGTAGCGCCAGCAACTACTAAGGTAAATTCGCCTTGGGGTTCGCGCTTTGTATAGTGAGCGATCGCATCTGTAATTGTTCCCCGCCAAAATTCTTCGTGCATTTTGGTTAACTCTCTTGCCAGAACAATCTCTCTCGTTTCGCCCAAAACTGCGCTTAAATCTTGCAGAGTTTCCCGCAAACGGTGTGGAGATTCGTAAAAAATTATCGTGCGAGTTTCGCCTTTTAATGTTTCTAAATGGGTGCGACGTTCTTTACTTTTAGCTGGTAAAAAGCCCTCAAAAACAAATTTATCTGTCGCTAATCCAGCTGCACTTAAAGCGGTAATCGCCGCATTTGCGCCGGGAATGGGAATTATAGAAATCCCTTGAGCCACGCAAGCTTTAACTAACTCATATCCCGGATCGGAAATTAACGGCATTCCGGCATCTGTGACGAGTGCGATCGTTTTTCCTTGGCTTAATTGTGACAGCAATTCAGGAATTCTTTGCTGACTGTTATGTTCATGATAACTTAATTGTGGCGTTTTAATTTGAAAATGTTGCAGCAATTTTCCCGTATGGCGCGTATCTTCCGCCGCAATTATATCTACAGTTTGTAAAATTCTAATCGCCCGAAAAGTCATATCTTCCAAGTTACCGATCGGAGTTGCTACTAAATAAAGTATTCCCATACTTTGTTAATCACTAAAATTACTTGTTGAAGCAGCATAAGAGCAGAGGAAAATTTGACCGAGATTTACAGATTTACCAGATTTCTTGATGAATCCCGATCGTTCTGTAAATCAACAAACCCTGGTTAAATTTGCAATCAATTACTTCCCCTTGTCCCCTTGTCCCCTTGTCCCCTTGTCCCCTTG
>NZ_JADEWG010000128.1 GCF_015207735.1 [Phormidium] sp. LEGE 05292 | reverse complement strand
TATTCTAAATCATTAGCCCCTCCCTGTGGACGGGGAGGGGTTTGGGGTGGGGTTCATTCAGCGCATCTTCATAGAGAATTGGTATCAGATATTGCACCAAGGCTAAAAACCTGGTTTAGCAAATAATTGAACCTGAAACCTGGATTTTTCGTAAACAAACTCTGGTTGAGAATGGTACTCTTATCTTAGTAATCGATCGTTAACTATCCTTACCTTTATTTGTTTTCCCGTACTTAATTACTAGTTAAACCAATGCGAATCCTGACAGTTCATAATTACTATCAACAACCTGGGGGCGAGGAGCAAATTTGGTCTACGGAAAGTGCATTGTTGGAATCTTACGGTCATGAAGTTTTACACTACACCCAAGACAATGATGATATTCCAGGAATGAATCCTTTTCTGGTGGTGAAAAATGCGGTGTGGAACAGCAAGGTTTACCGAGATCTCCGATCGCTCATCCGCGACAAAAAACCCCAAATCGTTCACTTCCACAACACTTTTCCCCTAATTTCCCCCGCAGCTTATCATGCTGTTAAAGATGAAGGTATTCCCGTAGTCCAAACTTTACATAACTATCGGTTGCTTTGTCCTAACGCCCTATTTTTCCGCGAAGGCAAGATATGTGAAGATTGTTTGGGCAAACCCTTTCCCCTACCTGGAGTTATTCACGGTTGCTATCGCAATAGTCGTCCGGCTAGTGCAATGGTTGCTACTACAGTCAGCTTTCATTCGTTAATCGGTACTTGGACGCAAGCGGTAGATGTATTCATTGCTTACAGCCGATTTGCAATGGATAAGTTCATTCAAGGCGGAATCCCTGCCGAAAAATTGGCGTTTAAAACCAATTTTCTCTATCCTCCGCCGGAAATTGGCGATGGAAAGGGCGGCTATGGGCTATTTGTCGGGCGGCTATCGGTAGAAAAAGGGCTGGGGGTAATGCTTGATGCCTGGAGACAACTAGGAGGTAAAGTTCCACTCAAAATCGTCGGTGATGGCCCAATGAAAGGATTAGTAACCGAAGCAATCAAAGAAATGCCAGAGATTGAGTGGTTGGGACGGATTCCCCTGGAACAAGTTTATGAAGTCATGGGGAACGCAGCGTTTTTTGTGTTTCCTTCCGAGTGGTACGAGACTTTTGGGCGGGTGGCGATCGAATCCTTTGCCAAAGGTACACCCGTCGTCGCCTCAAAAATCGGAGCGATTACAGAACTTATCGATCACCAACGCACTGGCTTACTTTTCAATCCTAGCGATCCTACCGACTTAGCAGAAAAAATCAATTGGCTATTGGTTAATCCCGATGCACTCAGCCAAATGCGCCAATCAGCCCGTGCTGAATTTGAAGCCAAGTATACAGCAGCAGACAACTATAAGCGATTAATCGAAATTTACGAGTCTGCCCTTAGTAAAAAATCGATCGCTAGTATTTGATAAAAATCATCACTCATCGACTTCTTCACGCTTTAAAATAGCGTGGATTCTCAAAAGTGGTATGCGACGTGGCAGGACTTACGCACTCTGGAGCCTGAAACCTAGATCCCCCCTAGCCCCCCTTAACAAGGGGGGAACCAGAGGAAGCTTCGCTATTAACATCACGGGGGAACTTAATAGCCCCCTTTTTAAGGGGGTTGGGGGATCTCAGTGCCTAAGTCCTAACCACTTTTCAAGCAGTTAGCAGCTTTCTCACCTCTTATCCTTTAGAAAGACTGGTATTTAAATTCTCTGTCAATCCCGGAGCCGAGACAACAGAGGAACTAAGATTTGCCTTTAGATGATCTACCAATTTCAAAGCAAATACAACAATCATGAACGTAGAATTTGCTTGACCAGAAGTTACAAAATTAGAACTACTAGCAACAAACAGATTATCAACTCCATGAATATTGCAATTTTTTCCGACTACCCCATCGCTGGGATTTTCTGACATCCGAGTTGTGCCAACTTGATGGAATCCATCCCCAGCTTGTTCCCATACACTCGCTTCAGGATCGTCAGTTAGATATTTCAAATAGCCACATCCATGCTTCCGCAAATGTTCATCCCAGTATTGGTGAGCTCTGACCACACTATCAATGTCTTGAGGAGTACAGCGAAGGTCAATATTTAGTCTCCGCATACCTAATTCATCGGTATCATTAGACAAGCTAACCGTACTGTCGAAATTTGGGATTTGTTCACTGTGGTAGTGCAGGGGGTATTCATTAGCAGCACTATATACAAACAAGGCAGGAATCTTTCTTTTAGCAACGAATCTTCCATAAGCAAAGTTAGGAATGAAAGAAACTAACTTGCCAAAATCTTTCAGCACATTCATCAAGTGCGCTTGATAAATTGCTTTATCCTTTCCTACTAAGGAGTTCTTAATAGCTGTTGAAGTTAAGTAGTTTCCCAAAACAGGTGCGGTTAGTGCTAGATAAGCCAAGGATAATATTCCATTGCCATGCGATGGCTCATTAAATTTAGGCGATCCTAGCCAAGCCACAATGTTAGTAAGTTGTTTTTCGTGTAAAAACTCGCGAGTGAAGGAGAATCGCCGCCGTAAATAAATATTATCTGAATCTCGATCGAACCCGAAAACTGTCTCTTGAGGCGGGGTTGTAAAACGAACAGTGGCAATATCTCCTGAAAGATGTCCCATATAAAATCTTCCCAGAAGCCCGCTATGATTGCCAATCCCACCTGGATGTTTTTTATCAGATGCCAAAAGCAACCTTGTGCTGTTTAAAGCACCCCCCGCCAAAATAAATTTCTCAGCTTTTATCCGAATAGTTTTACCACCTAAAGTTTTTGCCTGAATTACCTCAACTTGATTTCCCGAATCGTTAGTTTCAATTTCCGTACAAGTTAAGCCATACAGCAATTTGATTCGTTCATACTGCTTCAACTCCTGATGGTACTCTTTACCAAAGTTGGTAGGAAGAGACCACCGTTCTAAGGTTGAGGTCATTGTTTCTTCATCAGGTAAACCAGGAACGATCGACTTCTGTTTAATAGTTGATATATTATTGATATCAAATTCAGCTTTGCCACAAAAGAAGTAATCACAAGCCTTTTGGAAATAAGGTTCTAGTTCTTCGTAGGTAACAGGCCAAGATGAATAAGGAATATAGTCTCGTTTGTCAAAATCCACTGGATCGTAAGGCAAACAACGCCCACCCCAGATAATAGATGTCCCACCTACCTGTCTGCGGGTACATTCGGTCATCGGTGCATGAACTTTTGGGTCGTAGTAACTGGCTTCACCGAGTTTTTGAATTGCTTCGCTGAAATCCAAGCGTCCGCTTTCGATTAAGGCAACTTCGTATCCAGATTTAGCTAGTTCTAGTGCCGTGACAATACCTGCTGGGCCTGCACCTACAACTGCAATATCTGAATTAAAAATTGATTTATCTTCAAGTGTTTCCGCGTCAATAAACATTTTTCCTCCTTCACGTTTAAATTGAGATTAGTAGTCATCAAAAAGTTGAAAAATTTGCAAAAGCTTAGTAATAAATTTCAGGCTTTCTTATGCTTGTAGTGTGGAAATTCTAGTTTTGTGAATTGGAATCCAACTAATTATAAATCAATCATTCTCCAAATTAATCAAATTTATACAATTCTCAAAAAACTGCTAAAAATCGATCGCTGCCTGTCCCTATCTCTTTGTCCTGAGCATCAGTCCTCTGAAGCCAACTGAGCCAGCGATCTAGAGACTAATAAACCAGCGTCGCCAATATAAACAGTAGGCGACCAACCACCAAAACAAGACAGCAAATAAGGCAAATAGAAATCCAGCAGTGGCACTTCCAGACAAATTCCAAAAAATATGTTCATTTAGCCAGATATAGCTAGATGGAGCACTACTTCCACTACCTATGTGGATTTTTTCCAAGACTGTAATTACCAAATCTGAGGTAGCAAATATAAAGAGGGCGTTTAAGCCTAAAACTTGTGCTGGATAGCTCCAACGTCGGTAGCCCCGGACTTCAATCAACTCATAACAAACTGCTAACAAAATTAATGCTAGTCCAACGGTAAACATTGCGTATGAACTAGTCCACAGTTTCTTATTAAGTGGAAGCCAGATGCTCCAGAGCAGTCCTATTACAGCACTGCTTAGACCAAACAGAACCATTGTCATACTTTGATCGGAGGTGCGGAGATTTTTCTTGACCGCTTCCGTTCGCAACCAGTAGCCAGTAAAATAGCCCAGCAAAACAATGGCGATCGTACTCATCATGCCAAAATAACTCATAACACCAAACTTGCCAAGTTCTGCGGCAGCTACGTCTGGCTTATACACGGGTTCAGCAACGGGAAAGGCTATATATGCTACCCAATACCCCAATAACAGTAAGGCAGTGACTCCCCACTGAGCTTTACGAGGGAGGTTGAGAACAATCACAGCGGTTGCCATATATGCCAAACTAATCCGTTGCAGCACCCCTGAGATCTGAATTGAACCCCATCCGTCACTCAAAAAGGCATTCAGCATTACACCCACAACAAACAAGAGAACTCCACGCCGCAGCACTCGCCAATACAAAGCTCTTGTTGGTTTACAATCCTGACTATATTTAGCCAAGGAAAAGGCCATCGCTACCCCAACGATAAACAAGAAGAAAGGAAATACCCAATCTGCGAAGGTACATCCATTCCAATAAGCATGGGCTAGCCAGGGATGAATCGACTGAGAAAGGCTCGCTGTATTCACTAGGAGCATTCCAGCGATTGTTATCCCGCGAAAGGCATCAAGTGAATGCAAACGAGCAGATTTTTTTAGAGCCTGCATAACGTGAAAGTCCCAAGTAGGGGGATGAAAAGCGGTTTTTAGGTAAATTTAGCTACTTACTCCAACTGTTTGTCTGGTGACAGGTTGCACGCGAGAAGCAAAGTATTGCCGAATTACCTTGATATTTTGCTCAATTTCATGACGAGAATAGCTAGGGTATGTTGGTAAATAAATTAGCTCTTTCTCAACTTTTCTAGCATTAGGACAATCACGATAGTATTCCTGAAATCTGGGCGAATCAGCCGTACTGGTAAAATGTCCAGCAGCAATGTCTCGACCATTAACGTACATGAATTTCAGCAGTTCTTCCCGGTTGGAATATTGAATTGGGAACCACAGATAAGTATTTGAGCCGTCTGTTCGCAGAGGAGACAAAATTAATTCATCAATATCCTTCAACCCTTCATAATAAAGCAGGGCATTGTCAATTCTTGTTTTGATATCGCGATCGATATGATTAAGTTGTGATAAACCAAGTCGCGCCTGAAACGGAGTATACCAGGACTTATACTCTTCGGGGAGTTCTGTTGCTGGCTTACTTACTTGAGGCTTCCTGCGAAAGATGTCGTTAATAGATTCAACTTTATTTAAATAGCTATATCGCAGGAGTGGGTAAGTCAATAGTTGAAATATCACAGGAGAGCCAGCGATATCATGTATCAAACCTGACTTGACTTTGCGTTTAATACCAGGAAGTGGGGCATTAGTGAAATTGTTTAATTCAGCACGAATCTTTTCTGCTAAATCTTTCCGATTGGTAACTACTACTCCTCCCAGCCAAGTAGTTAAATTCTTGTGCATTTCAAAGCTGAATGCACCTACATCACCAATGGTGCCTACGGGTTTTCCTTGCTCAACAACACCAAAGGATTGGGCGGCATCTTCAATCATGGGAACATTATAGCGATCGCAAATTTCCTTAATTCGTTTCCCCTCAGCCGCTAATCCGTGTAAATGAGTAATTAATACTGCTCCTGTATTGGCATTTATCAGCCTTTCTACTTCAGCAACAGATATATTACAGGTTTCCCGGTCAACATCAGCAAATACAGGACGACCACCCGCAAAAATCACCATGTTGATCACATCAGTAATGGTGTAGGGTGACAGAATTACTTCTTGTCCTGGTTTAATCAAACCTTTGACAGCCAGATATATTCCCACTCGGCACTGATAAGTGCAGACTGCATATTCAGTACCAAAGCGTTTAGCAAGAGCTTTTTCAAAAACTTCTACATCTTTTCTGCTTTGTTGAAATCGCCCACCAACAGCATAGCCTAAAAACATCAGGTAACTATTAAGACCTGTGTAAAGTCGATTTTTAGGTGCAGGCCCAAAGTTGAACATATTTGTTTAACCAATCTTAATCTTGATATTTGTCTAGTACTGAAATACCCAAAGGTTGTTATCGTTCACTGAAGTAGATATCTACTTATGTTCAGTATTTGCTTTTATCCAGATTAATACATCTAGTGAAAACTTGGTTACTTTGGTTACAGATTTACCTAATTTTCACAAAAACCCCTAGAAATGTCAAGCTTATGTAAAATTTAATAAACCGTAGCTTTACGGAATTTCTATTTAGTCGCCCTAAGAGTTAATATATCGGCAGACTCTCTGTTGTAGTTGTAGTGGCAAACCTTAGTTGTAGGAACTGGAGCAAGACTTCATTAATTAATCAGGTTTATTAATCTACATCAAGTACGGGAGATCTATTCGTATTTAGTGATTTTTTTCATCATTGGTCTGGTTGAGAAAGTGCTTCAGCTTTACAAAAGCTTTGATATAAAAGGAGAATCTATGATCAGTGTAATCATGGCAGCTTATAATGCTTCGGAATTTATCGCTCAGGCGATCGAAAGTATTCTGAATCAGACATACCGAGAATTTGAATTTATTATTGTTGATGACGGTTCTACAGACAATACCTTAGAAATTGCTAAACGCTACGCCGAAAAAGACTCTAGGGTTCGTGTGATTCAAAGCAGTCATATCGGGATGAGCGCTGTGAGAAATTTAGGAGTTAGCGAATCAAAATATCCCTGGATTGCAATCATGGATGCCGATGACATTGCCCTACCGGAAAAATTTGAGAAGCAGATTAAAGCAATACAAGAAAACCCTAAAGTAGTGGGATGGTCAACTTACGTTTATCACATCAATACTAGGAATGAAATTCTTAGCTTCTCAAAATGGGGTATAACTAGTGAAGAAGAGTTTTATAATGCTAGAGCAGAGGGGCATCTTCCCGGATTTTGTGTGCCTACCCTTGTACTGAACAAAGAGGCTTTTTTAAAAGCGGGTGGTTATAATCCCAAATATACTCATGGTGAAGATCTTGATTTGAGCGATCGAATGTCTCAGTACGGGCCAATATTGACAGTTCCAGAACCACTACTTTTGTTTCGGGTACATTCCAAAAGTGCATCTATGACAGGGTTTTTTCACCATAAGTTAATGACTACGTATCTAGTGGATCGTCATCGAAAGAGGTTGGCAGGTATCAAAGAAGAACTTACCTTTGAAGAGTTTGTGGAACAGAATCGGAAAGAACCCGCTCTAAAACGCTTACAAACATACATATATGAACTGGGAATGTTTTTTTATAGAAAGTCGGGGTTGCTATATGGAGAGAAGCAATATTTGCCATCAGTTTTTTATTTGACACTGGCAACTATCTTAAGTCCTCAGTATTCTCTTCGTCGGGTCTGGAATCAAGTTTTATCCCCTGAAAGCCGCAAGAGAATTCAACAAGCAGCAAAGGCTACCTAATAAATCAAGTTGCAGTGTTAAATTAACGCTATTTCATTCATCACTCTTGTCAAAAAAATAGCCAAACCACCGAACCCTTGTAGAGACGTTGTATACAACTACAAGGGTTCGGTGGTAACGCACCTTGAATTTCTGGAAATGTCTATTGATATTTGTTCTTTTAATGAGTGTTTCATTACTGTCAATTTTATCGCTATAATATTTGCGTTATCAGTTAATATTATCTAGAAAATCATGAACAAAAAACAAATAAATCACCTGAGCAATAATTATTATAAACTTGGGGAGAGGATGCGTTGAAGTAGATCCCAGTTTTTCTTCCAAATTGAAAAATTGCAATTCATCTTAAACTTTTAACGAATGGTTTCTAAGCGCAAGTACTGGTTGATTCCTATGGTTTTATTACTCTTAATCTTTTTGAGACTAAGTTATGCTTTGATAGTTAAGTCAAATATGGCTTTACTTTTTTTAAGTTTAATAAGCAATAGCCAGAGTAATCTCACTCCGACATCCTTGCCAGCAAGTTTCTGGGTGAGTCAGGCAAATAGCACAAAGACTGAGAACATAGTGTTTCCTGCCGATGCTGGAGTCATCAATGTGAAAACTCAATTTGGGGCTAAAGGGGATGGGGTGAGTGATGATACAGCGGCGATTCAAGCAGCGTTGAATGCCTATCCCAATGGGGGGAAAATTATCTATCTGCCAAATGGAACTTACCTGGTTTCCGATCGCTTAAGTTGGGCAGCAGGTACGGGTAAGGGGGATGACTACAAAAACATTATTCTCCAAGGACAAAGCCAGCAGGGAACGATTATTAAGTTAAAGGATAATGCACCTGGGTACACAAATGATGATGAACCAAAAGCGGTAATTTTTACAGGCCCTAGCCCCGCCCAAAGATTCCGTAACTCGATTCGGAACTTGACACTGGATACAGGAGTGGGAAATGAAGGTGCGATCGGCATTCAGTTCAACGCCAGCAACCAAGGAACTGTGCGCGAAGTCACGATTCGATCGACAGATGGAAAGGGCATCAATGGCTTAGATCTGAGTTTTACCGATGAAATAGGCCCTTTGCTGGTTAAGAACGTAACGATTCGGGGTTTTCAAAATGGAATCAAAACAGGCTTCAGCGTCAACAGCCAGACTTTTGAAAACATCACGCTTCAGAATCAAAAGGTATATGGGTTTTATAACGGAGGTCAAGTAGTTAATATTCGGGGATTAAACAGCACCAACGAGGTAACAGCGATTTATAACGCTGGAGGACGAATGACTTTAATTGATTCCTCGTTGACTGGTACGGATGACGCTGCTGATAAACCTGCGATTCAAAGTAAATATCCTGTGAATCTGCTAGTTCGCAATACTCAAACATCGGGCTATCAATCAGCGATTCTAGATGGTGATACTAAGCAGGTTGGGCCAAATATCACTGAATTTGTCTCTGGTAAAGTGATGAGTCTGTTTCCCTCACCAATGCGAACTCTTAACCTGCCAATTCGAGAAACTCCAGATGTGCCTTGGGACGATCCCACCTCTTGGGCGAATGTAGTTTCTTTTGGGGCAAAATCGAATGACGATCGAGATGATACAGCGGCGGTTCAAAAGGCGATCGATTCCGGGAAAACCACAGTTTACTTTCCCAATGGAACTTATCACTTGCGGGGAACAGTTGTTGTTCGCAACAACGTGCGCCGGATCATCGGTACAGAGGCAAATGTGATTGTCGGTACTCAGTCCGACCAAACTTATCCCGGCTTTAAAATGGTTGAAGGTAAGAGTCCAGTAGTGGTATTTGAACGTTTTCAGGGAGGCTACTTTGGGAACCCAACTGTTGAGAATGCTTCTTCAAGGACGATCGTCATTCGCCACTCTTTAGATGTATCAGGTAATATGACTGGTTCAGGCGATGTATTTCTCGAAGATGTTGGTGGTTCCAACTGGAAATTCAACAAGCAGAATATCTGGGCACGCCAGTTCAATGTCGAGAATCAAGGAACTCACATCACCAATAATGGCGGAAATCTCTGGATTTTGGGACTCAAAACCGAGCGGGGCGGTACATTAATTGATACAAAAGCAGGTGGAAAAACCGAATTACTCGGTGGATTCGCTTACACCACAACTGCTGCACCAAATGGGCAACAAAACGACCCAATGTTTATCAATAATGAATCTTCAATTTCCATAACTATGGCAGAAATTAACTTCGGAGGAGGGCCGAATTATACCAGCTACGTTCAAGAAACCCGCAACGGAGAGACTCGCAATCTACCCTATAGTAATATGCCAAGCTATATTGGCAGTGGAAGACAAATTCCTCTTTATGTTGGCTATCTTGGTAAATAACTAGAATAGTGAATGAACTACTATTGATAGCAAACCTGTTTCCCCGATCATGTTGTTTCTTCGTGATAAATCAGTTCAGCTTAGACACTCCCGGAGGTTTTTAGATGACTAGAACCTTAGAATCGTCTACAGCTAAACCAAAAGGTTACGTCACTAACTCAAATCTCACACTATTTGGCATTGGCAGCGCCATATTTCCCAGAGTTCTCGCTGGATTAAAATTTCCTTCCGCAATCAACTTTCTGCACTTTATTGCAATTCCACTTGCCCTGTGGTCAGTGGTAACAACATCCCGCAGCAAAGATCGAAATCAAGTTGAAATTTCAAAAAAGCTTTTGGTTTCGCTATTTTTGTTTCTGATCGTAATAATCGCTAGTGCTTTATTAAATAATGCAGGATTAATCAACGCTTTCCTGGATTATATGCTGTTAGCAGAACCTTTTATTTTGATATTGACAATTGTTTGTCTGCCAATGTCAGAAGAAGGATTTCAACGCTTCCGCAATTATATCCTTGGATTTGCGATGATGAATATGCTCTTTGCCTACGTCCAAAAATATATTTTTCATCTGGAGAAGTTTTCTGGCTTAGAAGACAATATTAAAGGACTTTTTATTAACCAGGGAGCAGGTCATGTCATCGGTGGTTCAGTTGCTATGACCTTTGCAGTATATTATTTTGCCAGTGCTAAAACTAAGCCACTTTGGTTTCGCATTGTCATCGTTTTCCTTTGTTTCAATCACATAATTATTTCAGATACTAAGCAAGTCTTACTTTCCTTCATTATCGGATATGTATTTTTTTATTTTATGACAATAAAAGATATTGGAAAAGCTATAATGTATTTAATTGTAGCGATCGCAGGTATGGCAGCATTTTATTGGGCTATCTACAATATTGAAGCCCTTCAGCCTTATACAACTTGGATTAGACCGGAGATTTATGGGCCTGATGGGGAAGCAACTAGATTGAAATTAGCCACATTTCGTATTGTTCCTACTTACTACCACTCCCCACTTAATTGGTGGCTTGGTCTTGGCCCAGGACATACCGTAGGAAGATTAGGTGGATGGATGCTGGATATTTACTGGAGTTTACTAGGGCCTTTAGGAGCAACTAAGCATGAAGCTAGTAGAGCTGTTTGGCTAGCAGTTCGTGATAGTTGGTTAGGCGATCAATCCAGTATGTTCTCACCTCTGTTTGGTTGGGCAGGTATTTGGGGTGATTTAGGTTATTTAGGGCTGGGAACTTACTTTTACATGGCGTATCTGGTATGGCGTTATGTTTGCGTAATCGACCTTTCTAAATATTTAATGTTGACAGTATTTTCCTTTGGTTTAGTTTTTTCTCAGCTTGAAGAACCGGGCTATACCCTCTTCGTCGCTGCTATGATTGGGTTGGGATGGCAGGATCATAACGCGCAGCAGAAGAAGTTGAAAAAAGTTGATAGTTGGCAAGAATAAGTGATTTAAGGCAGATCGAAATAGCTAAGAACTTTTAAAGCAATGCCTGCGATCGCGATTTGTGTAATGACTTGTGGTGGTGTTGATTTATATGCTTCTTCCTCACTTGCTCCTTCATCTGCTTGAACTACATCAGCATAAATGGTTCCTAACAACAGGAAGGTAACTAGAATTATCGTCAGAAATTTTCGTGAACGCATAAGCTTAAGAGTGATACTACTAAGTAAGTGGTGTTACGGCTTTTCTTGAATGCCCGATAGGGCTATACGCCACCCTGCGCGATCGCTTCGCCAAAAATGCAATTACTAATTAAATATTTTACTCAAAAACTGTAATGTTAAACTCGACTGTCACACCTCAAGCGCGATCGTCGCATCTCTTCACAGTAAGTTTATAAATCTAGGTAGTCTCCTTGATAATTTCTTAATTTTGGCTAAGTTCTTTAGAGAACAACTACTAAAAGTATATGCAAACTGAGCTTGGGAATATCAAGTAGCACTTATAGGGTTAAACACATAACCTTTACCAATGCTAAACTAGCTTCAGAATCTTTAGTTGGTAGACTGGTGAAAAAGCAATTTAATTGGCATCAAGGTTAAGATTGTTTCCCTCCGTACAACCTGTACTAAGGAGCTTACCCGGATTCTCGTCTCCATCAAAAGACCTGAATTTTTGTGGTACTACCTATGAGCAACCGCGCAGAGAGAAATCAAAATGGAGAACGAACAGCAGCTTCAGAAGATAGCAATTCCAGCAGCATCACATCGTCGCTTTCAGAGGCAGCCGCAAGCCAATTATTCCCAGTTAGGTAAGGATACAGATGACGAAGGTGGATTAAATTTAGGGCAGGTTGTGGATGCTCTACGTCGGAGGGTGTTAATCATTGTTGGGATGGCTGTAGTTGTTGCGGTCGCCTCTTCGGTTAAGGCGCGTGACACCAAACCGATCTATCAAGCAAGTTTTGAGATTTTGACTAAGCCAGTTACGGTGGAAACACAGGTTATTTCATCTGTTCCACAAACCCTTAGTAGTAATAAAGATGGACAGCAAGCGCCTACCAAGGGAGTCGATCCCACCAAACTGAAAGTGTTGAAGAGTCCATCAGTTTTGTCCCCGATCGCCAAAAAACTGGAATCTGAGTACCCCGACATCGGTTACGATGAAATTGCCAGTAACCTAGTTGTCACTCCCGATCCAGCAAGTGAAATATTAGCGGTGAGTTACCAGGACAAAGATCCGAAAAAAGTTAAAGAGATATTAGACCTAGTTGCACAAGCCTATTTAAAATATAGCCTGGAAGAACGTTTAGCCGATGTACAACAGGGAATTCAGTTTGTCGAAGCTCAATTACCCCAATTGCAAAAGCGAGTGGAAATCATTCAAGATCAGCTCCAGAAATTTCGACAGCAGTACAACCTGATCGATCCAGATTCCCAAGGAAAACAATTGACGGATCAGATAGCGAAGGTTGGGCAACAGCGATTTGATATCCAAGTTAAACTCAATGAAACGCAAACAATATACCAAAACTTGAAGCAGGAGTTAGCAAAACAAAAAGATAGTTCAGCAGCCTCCTCAGTATTAAGTGGAAATGCAAACTACCAGAAATTATTAACTCAGATCCAAGATATAGAAGCGCAGGCGGCAAAAGATGCCTCTGTGTTTCAAGAACTCAGCCCAAAAATTCAAGTACTGCGAGATCAAGAAAAAAATCTGCTGCCATTGTTAAAAAGGGAAGGGCAAAGAGTAGAGGCAGAGTTAGCTGCAAAAATTCGCGAATTAGAAGCGCAGAATCAATTTTTAGCTCAGACAGAAAAAGATTTGATTCAGAAAGTCAAGCAACTATCAGCAGTTTCGCGTGAATATACCGACATTCAAAGGGAGTTAAAAATTTCTACAGACAACCTGGATCAGTTTTTAACAAAACGGGAAGCTCTTCGTATTGATGCTGGACAACGGAAAACTCCCTGGCAAATTCTTACCCCCCCGACAAACCCAACTCCTTCTTCTGCTGATGTCAAGCGCAGTGGTATATTAGGGGCAGTTCTGGGTCTGCTGCTTGGTGTGGGAGTTGCCTTGCTGCTGGAAAAACTCTCTAATGCGATCCGCTCTGTCGATCAACTTAAGCCGTTGATTAAGTTGCCAATTTTAGGGGTGATTCCGCACAACAAAGCACTGACGGGAGAAAAGCAAGAGTTAATTTCGTTCCAAACAATTACTTCTGCGATCAACATATCTGCGTTGGTTAAGCAAATACAGCAACGGTTTGGACTCAAGAGCGGTCATCATGGTATGTTAAAAGATTACACAAAATCTGCGTTTATCGAAGCTTTTCGATCGCTGCACACGAATATCTTGCTCCTTAGCCCGGATGCGCGAATTCGATCGATCATTATTAGTTCCTCCATGCCGGGAGAAGGCAAATCCACTGTGTCGATTTATCTGGCACAAGCCGCTGCCGTTTTGGGTCAACGGGTATTGTTGGTAGATGCCGATTTACGATTACCGAAGCTTCATCAACGCCTGGAGTTAGACAACTCTTTTGGTCTTAGTACATTAATTGCTTCAGAGAATCTGGACTTTGATATGGTAGTGCAAAGTTCTTACCTGGATAGTAATTTATCTGTTCTAACTTCGGGACAAGTTCCCCCAGATTCCACCAAACTTCTGTCCTCTAAAAAGATGCAGAGTTTGATGCAGAAGTTTGAAGAGTCCTACGATTTGGTTATTTATGATATGCCCCCGTTTGGGTTAGCAGATGTCAAAATACTTGCTCCCAAAGTGGATGGAATTGTTATGGTAGTTGGATTGAATAAATTAAAAGTTTCCCTGTTGACAAAAACACTAGAAGAACTGAGATCATCGGCTATCAATGTGTTGGGTATTGTTGCCAATGGCTCAAAGGATCAAGATTCTTCAATAAATTCTTACAATCAGTACTATGACTCTTCTACACAATCCCCGGTTTTTTCCATCAATGAACCTAAGCGCAGTTTAGATCGCACACTGAACACTATCAGAAATGAAACCGAGTTAGACAATCTATCCATCAGTAACATAGAAATAACTCAGTCAAATGATAAGACTTGCCCCCAGGAGAAAAAAAAATTAAGGCGGCATCTGTTCTCCCTCAAAGGTTCTCATGTAAATCTTGCTTGCAACCTAATTACCATTAAGAATGAAATCGGAATCAATACTCTATCCATCAGTGCTATAGAAATAGCATCATCATAAACCTAAATAAGGTTTAGTAATTTAAGTTGCTAGTTAATTCCGCTTCTGCTTCTCTCAGCAGCAGATGCGGAAATTTCTTATTGTAAAAATAAAATGGATCTTCCGTACTTGTAGTGGAAAACCCTGGTTAAAGGGGGACTGGGGACTGGGAATGCTTGCGGAGTAAGCAATTAATTAATTAATTAAGTTTACTTATCAGTGTATTTACGGCTAAATTTTATCTAAGTCCCGTTAAAAGAAATTTAGAAAAAATTTATATTGATTGAGTGTATAATCTCATCAGTTATGAATAAAGTTACTTTGACTTTTGGGGTTGGTTTTTCGCCAAAAAATTGTTTTTTCCCAAAAATAACCGAATTTGCCTGTACTAAATAAGTGTATCTACGATGGAAGAATTAATTGTTATCGTCTTGATTGGGATTGCTTGGATGATCAGCCCTAAACGTTGGCGAAAAAGATTTATGCTTCCCTTCTCTATGACGCTGCTGCTTTGTCTGGCAATTATGTCACCTTGGGGAGTGGATTTGGCAACTCAGGGATTGCTGGCAAACTTGCCACAGGATACCGGGGAGCCTGTCCAAGCGATCGTAGTGTTAGGACGTGGTGATGAGTTGCGCCAAAGAAGGATCGAAAAAGTGGAAAAGTTTTGGCAACAGCAACGGTCATCTAGAGTGTTTGCCAGCGGAATGCTAGATGCTGAGTTCATGCTGGAACAATTTGAGAAGAACGGGATTCCTAAAACAGCCTTGAGTGGGGAGCGATGTTCTCAATCAACTGAAGAAAATGCTCTGTTTACATCAGCAGTACTGTACCCCCAGGAAGTGCAGAAAATTATTCTGATTACCGATACTCCGCACATGATGCGATCGTTCTTGGTGTTTCGGGCTTCTGGATTTGAGGTCATTCCCTATCCGATACCGCTGTCGGATCAATGGTCTGCACCTCGCAAATCACTGGTGCTACTACGCGAATACGCAGGATTACTAAAATACTCCCTGAACAATCAGTTTCGGCAACGCAGTGCCGAAGAACTGCGAAATCCTCCTCCTGATATAACTCGGAAGCTAGTTGAGTGGAATTGTAAGCTGCCGATGGTCAATCAGTCTTGAAAGTAGGCAAAACATGGCTCTGTTGTACTTAATAGTGATTAGTAAACTTGTTAATTTGTGGAAGATTCGATATGTAAGGAATCTTAATTGCCAAAAACAGGGTTTTCTACCACAAGTACAACAGAGCCATTTTTCCCTTACTATTGCATTCGGGACAGGTAGCGATCTCTTTAAACTTTACTTTACAAATAAGCTCTTAGCTTTGAAGATTCAATAAAGATAGGGGATTTTACTACCCAAGTTTTTGATGAACTTAGATGACAAACGTACAATTGATGGAGAAACAATTCCCAAAAACATAGTAAATAGTTAGAACCTGAAGACAGTTTATTGATAAAGAAGACTTATGATAATTGATGCTCGATCGCTACCACCTGATGAAGTTCTGGAAACGCACGTTTGTATTGTCGGTGCAGGCCCAGCAGGGATTACCTTAGCCTTGGAGTTTGCCAACCAAAATTTCCAGGTTTGTTTGGTGGAAAGTGGTGGAATTGACTACGATGAAGAAACTCAATCTCTATTGGATGGAGTGGTCGTTGGCGATCCCTATCCCCAGTTGCATGAAGGCCGCCGTCGTCAGTTTGGCGGCGCTTCTCATTGGTGGGGCGCACCAAATAGTCACAAGGATGCTGGCTTTCGCTGTATACCTCTCGATCCGATCGATTTTGAACAACGAGATTGGCTACCCTACAGTGGTTGGGCGATTAATAGAACTGATTTAGACCCCTATTATGAGCGGGCGCATCGGCTTTGTAAGATCGGCCCTTACACCTACGAACCCGAAGATTGGGAAGATAAGCGAGCAGTACGGTTGCCTTTTAAGAGCGATCGCATGACTACCCGAATCAGTCAGTTTGGTTCCAAAACTCCCTTCACCCAAGAGTATCGCGAAACCATTAAGCAGTCAAAAAATATCACAACCCTGCTTTATGCCAATGTGGTGGAACTGGAAACGGATGAGAGTACCCAAGCTGTGACTCGCCTCCGCATTGCTTGTTTATCTAATAAGCAGATTTGGTTGAAGGCAAAAGTAGTAATTTTAGCCACAGGGGGATTGGAAAATGCTCGCTTATTGCTGGCATCGAATCAACAACAGCCAGCAGGACTAGGCAACCAAAACGATCTGGTGGGTCGGTATTTTATGGATCGGCCCATTCTCAGTGCTAAGATAATTCCCTCCAATCGCAAGCTGTTTGATATTACTGCCCTGTATGACATCTACACTGTAAGAGGTGTGCCGATCATGGGGTGGGTAAAACTGACAGAGGAAGTACTGCGCCGCGAACGCTTACTGAACAACGGCGCACAAATATTTCCCAGACCGTTAGCACACCAAAGAGAAGCTGCTTTGGCTTTGCGATCGCTAATATCATCCATTCGCGACGGCAAACCTGCCCAGGATTTGTCCCAGTATCTAAGTACAGTGCTGCGAGGGGCTGATTACTTGGCAGTAGCAGGCTTTTGGGCTGCTGTGAGAAAATTGCCATCCTTGCAACGTGGCAATTGGTCTTATTTACCCTACGAAAAACGGCGGTTTTCGGAATTTGAAATATTTTACCAAATGGAGCAAGCCCCCGATCCTAATAATCGGGTTATGCTCAGTTCGGAACGCGATCGCTTGGGGCAACCCAAAACCGAGGTTCATTGGCGGTTGAATCGAATTGATATTGACAACGCTAGACGAGTTCAAGAAATTTGGGCCGAAGAATTTGCCAAAGCTGGATATGGACAGTTAGTGTTTTCTCAGGAAGGGGAACCTCTGAAATTTGAAAAAGAGGCCATGCACCATCACATGGGTACAACCCGGATGCACGTCAATCCAAAACAAGGCGTGGTAGACGAGAACTGTCAGGTTCATGGTATCCCGAATCTGTTCATTGCTAGTTGCTCGGTCTTCCCGACAGCGGGCTATTCCAACCCAACTCTGACTATCCTGGCGCTGTCCATCAGAGTTGCCGATCGCGTTAAGACATTAATGAACTGAGTTTAAAGGAATCTCGGAAACAAAGGAGCGGGTAGGTTTGTGGGGAATCGATCGAGCGAACTATTCCACTGTAACGCCATGAAAGTACGGGCGATCGATCCACACTTAAGTAATTAAAAGCAACTCTCAAACAGCTTTTCCCATTTCTATTTATTCAGAAATGTTAAAACCCCCTAAGCTGTTGAGCATTTAAATTTTTGTCAAGCTTTGCTACCAGGACGCTAATACCAATTCTCCGTAAAATTGCGCTTAATCATTGCCCATCCCCTTAGACAGGGAGGGGTTTGGGG
>NZ_JADEWG010000127.1 GCF_015207735.1 [Phormidium] sp. LEGE 05292 | reverse complement strand
ATCTCTAACTCAATCAAGGCAACTCCACAGAAGTAGGTTTAGCAACATGAGGCAAACCCCAACCTAATTTTTCGCGTAAAACTCGGAAAAATTCTGGTGATTGTAAACGAATAAACCGGGCACTGTAGGGAGACTTTTCCACTAAAACACGATCGGTTGGTAAAACATAACACCCAGCATTCCCATCTACTACCATTACCAATCGTTCCAAATTTACTGGAAAAATCGTCACAGGCTCAGTATTAGCAAACACCAAAGCACGAGAAGCCATCGAATGCGGGCAAATAGGTACTAATTGTAATACCTCCACATCAGGCGTAATTACTGGCCCACCAGCACTTAAAGCATAAGCTGTAGAACCAGTAGGAGTAGAAATAATCACCCCATCTGCGGCAACGTCAACCAATGCGTGTTTACCCACTTTAATTTCAAAGTGGCACATACTGGTGAGAGGTTCCCGATGAATCACCATTTCATTTAAACAAAGTGCTTCCCATAACAGTGCATTGTCCCGAAACACTCGCACTGCAATCATACTTCTCTGTTCAACTTCAAATTCTCCCGCCATTACCTTTTCCATTGCTAGAGGCAATTGATTCAGGTATGCTTCGGTCAAAAATCCCATGTGACCAGTATTGACAGTCAACAAGGGAATACCAAGGGATGCCACTTGACGAGCCGCTGATAGGACTGTGCCATCTCCTCCCAAGACTAAGGCAAAAGAGATTTCTTTGTCGAATCCTGGAGGTTTGAATAGGTCGATCGGTGTGTGGCAAACGGGGCTTTCGGGACTAGCATAGCCAAGAATGCCTCCTTCACCTGTCGTCATGACAACATCCCATCCAGCAGCTTTTAGCTGGTCTTTTAATTCGCCAGCAACACGACAAGCTACAGGTTTAACGTCGTTATAAATAATCCCAGCTTTGGGCACGCGAAAAAGTCCGATTTTTGGTCAATATGATAAACGATTTTAGTAGGGGACTAAAATCTTAAGGAAGTTTTTTTCTTTTTATTTTTCGTTTGACTCGCTTGATAATCTAACTCTTTAAGCTTCTTCAAAATCCGACTAAAGTAATCTTGTAAGTAAGCTTCTAAAGTAGTAGTTTCTTCAGGATTCAAGCCAAAAACAGGATAAACTGTTTCCATTGAAGCATTTAATGGTTTATCTGTCGCTAAAACTTCGGCAAATGCTAATCGATCGGCTAAATTCCAGCCCCATTGGAAAAACCGAGCCACATGACGTGCTGTACGCATTATGTTCATCGGTAGGCGAGTAACTTTAGCTTCTTGTCCAGATAAGCGTTCGCACAAGCGAATAATTTCCTCAGCTGTCCAAGCTCTTGTTCCCACAACGGGAAAAGTACCTTTTTCAGTTTCGGGAACAGACAAAGCACGAACGGCAAATTTAGCTACGTCTTGGGTATCCATGTAGGCGACGGGGGCACTTTGCTGAGTTACCCAAACTGCTTGTTTGTCCAAGATGGGAACTGCATACTGACCAATTAAACCTTGCATGAAACCACAGGGGCGGAGAATGGTGTAATTTAAACCTGATTCTGCCAAAAATAGTTCCGTACAGCGTTTAATTTCCATCAGCGGTACTAGGGGATATTTCTCGGCATCTAAGATGGAAAAGAAGATAAAACGTTCCACTCCAGCAGCTTTTGCCGCTTGAATTAATGCTACTTTGCCTTGCCAGTCTACCTGTTTAATGCTCAGGGAGTCTGTGGGACGAGCGGTGGCAGCATCAATAATTGCTGTGACACCTTCTAAGGCTGCGGGTAAGCTTGCTGGGTCACACAAGTCACCAGGAACTAATTGTGCGCCCCATTCTTTTAAAAAAGCTGCTCTTTTAGAACTTCTGACTAAACAGCGAACTTGGTGTCCCTCATCTAGGGCGCGACGGGCTATCTGCCTTCCCAAGGTGCCTGTAGCACCGACGATTAATAAGCTCATTCAGAATTTTAGTAAAGAATCTTAAACTTTCTATAAGATGTTATCAGAATTTGCTCATTAATGCTTGCTTTGGGGAGATGGGGAAATGGGGAGATGGGGAGATGGGGAGATGGGGGGAAATTTTTTAACTATATCTAAAACTCCCCCTACCTCCCTACCTTCTGCCTTCTGCCTTTATTATTCTTCTTTGCCTTGAATTTTCAGTAATGCAAAGCCCATTGATAAGCCTACAAGCACCAGGACAATAGCCAAGAATGCTGCATTAAAGATTTCACCGCTCATTAGTTAAGTGCTCCTTTGCCTTTGTGATGATTTCAAACCTGCAAAGTTAGTATAAAACAGCAAAGGGTATCTCTCCCTAAAAGAGTTGGGGTGGAAGAGAAAAATGAAAATAGAACAAAGTTTCTTTACAGAAAGTGGTTCGATACTCAGAAATGAGGATGAGCGTCCTTGTTTGGCGGTGACGTTGGGAGATCCAGCGGGTATCGGGCCAGAGGTGATTCTCAAGGCGCTGGCAGATCCTTGGGTGACGGATAATTGTCGGGTGACTGTGGTGGGGAGTCGATCGCTTTTGCAAAAAACCTACTTTCAGCTACAGCAAATGTTACCTGGGGAAAGTCTGGTCGATCCAGATTCTCTGTCAATATTAGATGTGGAAATTCCTAATGTAGATGGTGAAATTACTTTTGGTTGTGGTAATGCTGCTAGTGGGGCAGTCAGTTTTGCGTTTTTGGAGACTGCGATCGCCAAAACTTTAGCGGGTGAGTTTCAAGGTATTGTTACAGGACCGATCGCTAAGTCTGCTTGGCAAGCAGCGGGACATGATTATCCAGGTCAAACGGAATTGTTGGCGGAACGGGCTGATGCGGAACGGTTTGGGATGTTGTTTGTGGCGCGATCGCCTCACACTGGCTGGACTCTCCGCACTTTACTTGCTACCACACATATACCTTTAAGTCAAGTCCCTGAACTGCTGACACCAGAACTGATGAGCCGGAAATTAGATTTACTGGTTGGATGTTTGCAGAAAGATTTTGGCATTGCTGAACCGAAAATTGCGATCGCAGGTTTGAATCCGCATAGCGGGGAACAAGGACAATTAGGTGTTGAGGAGAAGTATTGGATCGGGCCTTGGTTGGAGTGGGAGAGGAAAAGGCGATCGGATATAGTTTTAGATGGCCCGATTCCTCCCGATACAATGTGGGTAAAACCTGGTCAAGCTTGGTTTGGTAATCGTAGTAGTGCATCTATTTCTACTTATGATGGATATCTTGCTCTTTATCACGATCAAGGTTTAATTCCAGTTAAATTGATGGCATTCGATCGAGCAATTAATACTACTATTGGTTTACCTTTTGTCCGCACTTCTCCCGATCATGGTACAGCTTTTGATATTGCTGGAAAAGGAATTGCTAATCCGGCAAGTATGAAAGCTGCTTTACAGTTAGCAGTGGAGTTAGTGAAGCAGCGAAGTTGAGCAGGGGGCAGGGGCGCAGGGGAGTTTAAGCAGCTATTGGGGAAGTATTTGATTCCCAATAAGTTTCGCTAACTAGAGATAGGTTTTGTAGATAGGAAGCAAAAACTTTGTTATAGAGAGCGCCCTGCCTCTTTTGGCGCAACAGAGTTACCGCATCAATACCACTCATGCCAAGATACATCAGAATTAACCCAGCTACCAAAGCCGATCGATTATGTCCCATTCCGCAATGAGCTAGTACTCGATGCCCACTTTTTATTAAACTCGCGCCGAGTCTAGCTAACGAGTGCAGCTTTTCTAAATTAGGTAAATCTCGATCTTCAAATGAGAAATAAACATAAAAAATCTGATTAGGCAGATATGGAACACCTGCATCCGAATCACCATCAAGATCGAAGATGACATCGATACTATTGTCAATAATAGGCTGCCAATCGTCTATATCTGGTGAAATGAATAACTGACCGTTTTGATCTATGGGAAAAAGTTCCATAATCCTTTTTTTCCTAAAGAAAATTTGGTAATTCTGCTATTGGCTAGTAAAGAACTCTGAGAAGAGTGCTACTTACTTTTTAGTTGCTTACTTTAGCTTTTGAAAGTACCCTCTTGGGGTAGTATTTTATTTGCCAAAAACAGAAAACTCAGGATTAGATGAATCACCAAAATTTTGATATAAAAAGAATTATGCTTGGTTTTTCCTGTGTTCCCCTGCTTTTTATTTTGTACCGTAAAGCCGATCGCCTGCGTCCCCTAAACCGGGAATAATATAACCATGTTCGTCTAAATATTCATCAACTGCTGCTGTGTAAATTGGTACGTCGGGATGTTGTTCGTGAAAATGGGCGATTCCTTCTGGTGCAGCTAATAAACACAAAAATTTCATTGATAAAGGGTTGAGTTCTTTTAATCTATCTACTGCTGCAACAGCAGAATTTCCAGTTGCCAACATCGGATCTACGATTAATACATCTCGTTGTTCAATATCGTGGGGCATTTTAAAGTAATATTCCACTGCCATTAATGTTGTAGGATCTCTATATAGTCCAATATGTCCGACTCTAGCTGAGGGAATTAATTCTAAAATTCCATCTAAAATTCCCTGTCCTGCCCGCATAATGGAGACAATTACCATCTTTTTTTCTGGGGCTAACATGGGCGCAGACATGGGGGAAAGTGGCGTTTTAATTTCTACATATTTTATTGTTAAATCTCTGGTTACTTCATAAGCTAATAATATGCTGACTTCTCTTAAAAGGTTGCGAAATTTTGCGGTACTGGTGTCTATTTGCCGCATTAATGTTAGTTTATGTTGAATTAATGGATGGTCAATTATAGTAACTTGTTGCATTATTCACCTTTTAAAATACGGTTCCGTCGCTGTCAATTTTTATTGGGGGAATGCCACCTGTTCTTAATTCTAAAGCAATTTTTCTGCCAGCAGTCCAAGTTCCGCCTTGCAAAACTTTGACTAATGGTAATTCTATGGCAGTCATGTTTAACTTTTTTCTAATTGTGGCAGCAATGCGATCGAGCAGAATAACAGTTAACGCTCTCCATTCTACAATTAATTCAGACCCGACGGAATGAGTTTTTTGGAAATTTGCGGGATTTTTCAATTGTAATAAACCAATATCTAAAAATAAACCGCCGTTGCGATATTCAGGTAAACCTGTTAATTGATTTAATTCAGTAATTTCTACACTTAATTCTTGCAAGGGTTCTAATAAGGAATAAGTTAACCATTGAGAGAGTTTGTGAAAGGGGATAAAGCGATCGCTTTCCTGAGTTCCTTCCAAAGCAGAATGAATCCAAACATCGCCTAAATTAATGCCATCAAGTGTTAATCTTCCCGGCCAAATTTCTCCCAATCCTGTTAACACTGCATTTAATACTTGACTAGCACTTAATTGATGATTTCCCTGATTTAATAAGTAGTCTACCATATTTCCTGGTCGGGGATTTTCCTGACCAAATATTTCGGGTTTTTCATTTAAAACTTTTCCCAAACTTTGCAGTAATTTTAATCTTCCTTCTGACCCAACTAAAATATTATTTTCCCTTACTTGAAATCCTTGTTGTAATGCTGTTAAATCTAAACTTTGTAATCCTTTAGCATCGGCTTGCCAAAGTAAGCCTGAGTTACTCGAAAAAGCACCTTGCAAAAACATCCGAAAACTTGCTACTGCTAACCCTTCGGAACGACGAAATACTTGTCCCGTTTCCTGTTCCAAATACTGCCAATTTGCGCCAGCGCCAGCATCTAATAAAACGCTAATAATTGCCAAATCAAACTTAACTTTCGCCTTTTCCAAAGGTGAAAATTCTGCCAAAGCTGCATCTAATTCAGCGATGCGGGAAACATTCCCTACCTCAAAATGCCGCCAACGACTATGAAAAGGAATATCTAAATTAGGATAATCATCGCGCATTACTTGAATAACATAATCAGCGCATCTTTCCAACTTGCTTAAATCAACCCGAAAATAGCACAACTTATCATCTAATGCTAAATTAAAAAGACGATCGCACCTTTCTCGAATTGCCGCTGGACTTTGTAAATAATCAATCAACTTCTTCATCTGCGTTCATCTGCGTTCATCTGCATTCATCTGCGTTTAAAAAAAGTATTATTCGCACCACCAAAATTTAACGCCAATATCTGTAGTAAAAAAATAGGTAGTAGCAAAGAGATTATATCCCAAAATCTACTACCCATTACCTATTCTGATAAACTTCTGCCTTTGATTTGAGAAAGTGCGATCGCATCAGGAACTTCTTTAGGAGTATAGTAACCAGCAGCTTGTTTTGCTGCTATTTCCACCTGTGCATCTTCAGGAATTCTATGATCGGGAATAGCGATTCTTTCGATTACTTGAATTCCCGAATTTACAATAGCATTGTACTTCATATCGCTCATAGAAACCAAGCGATCGATCCGCGTAATTCCCAACCAATGCAACACATCTGGCATTAATTCTTGGAAGCGCATATCTTGCACACCTGCGACACATTCAGTGCGGGTGAAATAGGCATCGGCGCGATCGCCACCTTCTTGACGTTTTCTCGCATTATAAACTAAAAACTTAGTGACTTCTCCTAATGCTCTGCCTTCTTTTCTTAAATAAACAATTACTCCCACACCACCAGCTTGTGCTGTTTGAATACACACCTCAATTCCATGTACCAAATAAGGGCGACAAGTGCAAATATCCGAGCCAAAAACATCCGAGCCATTGCATTCATCATGTACGCGAACTGCTAATAATTTCTCAGGATCGGTAATTGCTTCCACATCGCCAATTATATAAACCGTATTGCCGCCAATTGGAGGTAAGAAAACGTGCAAATCTGGGCGAGTTACTAATTCAGGAAACATCCCACCAGTTTGCTGAAAAAGCACTTGTCGCAGGTAGCTTTCTTGAACATTTAATCTTTTGGCAATTCCTGGTAAATACCAAACTGGATCGACCGCAATTTTTGTCACTACTAAATTTCCGTTATCTTTTAAGATTTTGCCATCTACCTGCAAAATTCCCTGATTAACCACTTCTTGCAATTCTGGCATATTAATATGAGCTTTAGTAATTGCAATAGTGGGGCGAATGTCGTATTCTTTTTGATAGTATTCTTGGAAAACTTCGCCGACTACTGCACCAAAAGGATCGAGCGAAACTATTTTATCTGGATCGGACCAACTAGGATAAGGGCCAATATGAACTACTGGAGAAGTATTAGTTAAATCTGGACGATGATTTGCTTGCAGTGTGCCGGAAGCGATCGCCAAAGCGCGATAAACTGAATAAGAACCTGAATGAGTGCCAATCACATTTTTTTGGGCAGGATTTGTTAAAGTTCCAATAATTGGCCCACGTTTTGTTGCCTCAATTTCTCCCCAATGAATTGACACTGGTTTTTGACTCGTTCTACCAGGATGAGATGTGAGAACAATATGTTTGTATTTAGATGTTGTTTTGGGCTTTTCCATAAAGTTGACTCTGCATTATAAACTAATATCATAGCAAATCAAACTGAAAATTCGTGTGTTCTAAACAGCATAATTTTGTTAAATTAAATTTTAATCTCAACAACTAGTGCAGCTTGGCAGAATAACTATACAGTTAAAAACAAGTAGAAACAGCTTTGTGTTAACCTTGTTTCCTGCTGTCTTTTTGTACTAGCAAAATACCTTTGTTATTTAATTTATAGGGTCGTATCTCCAGATACAAAAAACTCATCATTGACTAACTTAGAATATAAACTTTATAAATAAAGTCGAAGTGATAGAATATCCTAAAATTTGGGAATACTATCATAAAAGGCAAAACTTAGTAACTCACTGAAGAAACATACATGAAATTTCATCCACCTTTAATTGGCGTTACCACATCTATTCAAAGTAAAACAAATGACTACTGTCTGCGGCACGAATATATAACAGCGATTCGTTTAGCAGGTGGTTTGCCAATGTTAATACCACCAGGCGAACCTAACTTAAATAGTATATTAGAATGGGTAGATGGTATTATTTTTTCTGGAGGAGGCGATCTCGATCCTGCTACATACAATGGCGTAGATCATCCAGAGATTTATCATGTGAATCGGGAACGCGATCGTTTTGAATTATCCCTAGCTAAATTAGCCCTAGAAACAGATATTCCTATTTTAGGAATTTGTCGCGGATTAGAAATATTAGTAGTTGCTAGTGGCGGTAAATTAGTACCACATTTACCTGATGAATTCGGAGAAAAAATCATCCATCGCCAAGCCCAAAGTTGCCCTGCTGAACATAGCGTACAAATAATTCCCGGAACTCATCTTGCTAACATTATTGGCACCGAAGAAACAAAAGTTGTTTCATGGCATCATCAAGCAGCCAGTAATATCCCCAAAGGTTGGCGATTAGCAGCAAAAGCAGCGGATGGAGTTATTGAAGCACTAGAACATCAGGAGCATCCTTGGGCTTTTGCTATTCAATGGCATCCTGAAATATCTTTAAATGATGCCCGTCAACAGCGAATTTTTCGCACTTTTATTCATACAGCACAGCAACGCCAAATGATGCTTTCGCAAAAAGCTAGTTAATTATTATAACTATTGTGCATCTTTGTCTCATTTTCGCTAATTGTAATCATATTAGCGACAAATATACATTTTCATCTTAAAATAGCTGGTAAATCTTTCCCTTTATAGATGGATTTCCTGGATAAGATGTCTTATTCCTTACTTGAATTACCGATCTCAGTATTGACTTTGTAGCCGATAGTTCAATCATCCTGAGACAAACTGTTAAATTCCAATTAATATGAACTCAGATCAAAGTGGATGGCTGGGATTCCCTAAAACTAGAATAAAGCAATATTTAGCCAAAGTTACTTTAGTTGCGATCGCTTACTTTGTCGGAGGAAAGTTAGCAGTTTCTCTTCCAGGCGTGGCACTCTTAGGTTCTTCGGTATGGCCTCCCGCAGGGATTGCCCAAGCTGCACTATTATTATTAGGATTACGTTATTGGCCTGGAGTAGCTTTAGGGGCATTTTTCTTCGAGATTGTAGGGATCAAACCCTTATTAACCCTAGTATTATTAGCAGCTTTTGGTTCTACTTTACAAGCAGTATTTGCAGTTGTTTTACTGCGTCGTTTAGACTTTAATTTATCCCTGAATCGTCTCAGAGATGTAATTATTTTTATCGTATTTGGAGCGATTATTTCAACCCAAATTAATTCCTTTTTAGGGCCATTCCGAATGTGTTTAGTCGGGCTAGTGGACTGGAGTCAATATTGGGAAGTACGCTGGAATTGGTTCCTGGGAGATGCAATGGGAATTTTAATATTTACCCCATTATTATTAGTTTTATTTCAGCCAAAATCAAAAATTAAGTACCATCAAATAAACATAAAAAACCTTAATAAAAAGTGGTCAATATCGATAGTTTTACTAATTTTATTAATCACAGTAAGTTGCATTGTCTTTACAGCTAAAACTGAAGCAGCAATTTCCCGTTATCCCCTAGAATATTTACCTTTCCCTCTGATTATTTGGGCAGCCATTCAATGGGGACAGCCTGGTGCTGTTTTTGCTTCCTTTCTGATCTCTTGCATTGCAATTTGGGGAGTGATTAATGGAGGAGGCCCTTTTATAGCTAAAGGCGAAAATATTAATCAGGCTATGCTATTTTTACAAGCTTTTTTGGGAGTAATTACCATGACTTCTTTGTTATTAGCTGCTACCGTAACCGAACAAGCTTCATCTGAAAAATTACTGCGACAAAGTGAGATTAAATATCGAGAATTGGTAGAAACAGGAAATAGTATTATCGTCAAACTAGATACTAACGCAAAAATCACTTTTTTTAATGAGTTTGCCCAAAAATTCTTCGGTTTCTCGGAAGCAGAAATTCTGGGAAAAAGTCCTGTTGGTACTATTATTAGCCAAAACGATAAAGCGGAAAAATATATTGGAGCGATGCTCATTGATATCGCCCAAAATCCAGATTTATATTTGCAAAACGAGCAGGAAAATATCCGTAAAAATGGGGAAAAAGTTTGGGTATCTTGGTCAAGTAAAATGTTATTAGATGTTCGGGGTAATTTTATTGGAATTATTGCTATTGGAACCGATATTACAGAACGCAAAAAAGCTGAATGTGCAGTACAAAAGTTGAATGAAGAGTTAGAAATTAGAGTAAAAGAAAGAACAGCTACCCTAGCAGCTACGGAAGCTGAACTGAGAGCATTATTTGATGCAATGACTGATGTAATATTGATAGTTGACTATCAAGGATATATGCTCAAAGTTGTTTCCACAAACCCGTCGCTTTTGCTAAAACCTTTATCTGAACAAGTAGGAAAAACCTTACACGAAATTTTACCAACAGCACAAGCTGACATTTGTTTTAACCATGTACAAACTGCTTTGGCGACGCAAAAAACTATTAATTTTGAGTACAGTTTAGCGATCGATAATCAACAGATTTGGTTTTCTGCTAATATTTCGCCTTTGTCAGGTGAACAAGTGATTTGGGTAGCTAGGGATATTAGCGATCGCAAAATTTTAGAAGACAAGCTACGCGACTCTTATGCTCAATTAAATACTCTTTTAGAATCAATGACTGATGTCATATTAGTCATTGACTCTCAAGCCAAAAATATCGATGTTGCACCCACAAATCCCCAACGTTTTTATGGATCTAACATTGATATTATCAGTCCAACTATAGAAGAATTTTTAGTTGGTGAAAAAGCCGAGACTTTCTTAAGTCAAATTCACCAAGCACTAGAGACAAAACAAACCGTTAATTTTGAGTATAATTTGCTGGTTGATGAAACGGAATATTGGTTCTCCGCCAGCATTGCACCAAAATCTGAAGATTCAGTAATTTGGGTAGCCAGGGATATAAGCGAACAGCAAGCTGCGCTACGCGAACGCAAAAAAGCCGAAGCCGAATTACGGTTAGAAAAAGAGCGATCGGAACTATTATTACTCAATATTTTACCAGAACCCATAGCCACTAGACTCAAAGAAGATAGCAGCGTCATTGCTGAAAGTTTTAATGAAGTAACAATTATGTTTGCCGATCTGGTTGGCTTCACATCACTTTCTACCAAACTACAACCTATTGAATTAGTTAACTTACTCAATGAAATCTTTTCCACCTTTGACCAACTAGTAGAAGAATTAGGCTTAGAAAAAATTAAGACAATAGGTGACGCATATATGGTAGCAGGAGGATTACCAATTCCGCGAAAAGACCACGCAGAAGCGATCGCAGATTTAGCCCTAACCATGCTAAATATTATGCAGCAATTTCGGTTAAGTATCGACGAAGAACTGCAAATTCGCATTGGTATCAACACAGGAGTTGTTGTAGCTGGAGTCATTGGCAAGAAAAAATTTATTTATGATTTATGGGGTGATGCAGTTAATGTTGCTAGCCGCATGGAATCTCACGGAATACCTGGTTATATTCAAGTGACAGAAGCTACATATCAACTGCTAAAACATAAATATTTGTTTGAAAAACGCGATCAAATTCATGTTAAAGGAAAAGGCATAATGACAACTTACTTTCTCATAGGTAAAAAGGAGTAGGGTAAAGGGTAAAAATTAGCTTCAAAAATTCCCCTTTCCCCTTTCACTTTTCACCTTTTAATTAATGAGTCTGAAGTAAAATTTGAAACTGCGATTCGTCAATCCTACCAGCTTGATGCAGAGTTTCGGCTATTTCGGAAATAGTTAAAACTGCATGACCACGATAACCATTTTCCCTTAATCTATCCTTTACGCCTTTTTCATGGTCGATAAACACCACAATATCTTCCACTTTTAAACCAGAAACTTGCAACTTTTCAGCACCTTGCATCACGCTTTTACCAGAAATCAAAATATCATCCACCACCACAACTTTTTCCCCTGGTTGATAATACCCTTCAATTACTCTTTGAGTTCCGTGTGCTTTCACCTCTTTTCGCGGATAAATCATCGGACGATGTAAGCGCAGAGATAACCCGGTTGCTGTGGGTAAAGAACCATAAGGGATTCCCGCTATTCTGTCAAACTCCAAAGTTTCCAAAATTTCTGAATAGGCGCTTAAAATTTGATGGAAAATTTGCGGTTTAGAAATGATGATTCGCAAATCAATGTAATAAGGAAAAACCGCGCCAGAAGCTTGTACATGATCGCCAAAAATGATGCAACCAATGTCATAAAGTTGCAAAATTAAATCTTGATGGGGATGAGAAGGAGAAGGTAGCACATCAGAAAGCCAAAGATTACAAGAGGGACTGGTTTGCACAATGCGTAGGCGTTCCTGATTTACTAAATCTCGCAATTCTTCCACTGATTTACGAATATTTTCCTTAGTTCCCTCGGTAATTTCTGGAGATATTGGAATTAGTAAACCCTCTCCTTGGGTATCTAAACCAGCTGCTAAAATACTCGACAAATCAAAAATTTCGGTAACACCTTCTTGCAATAAAATTAATCGTTCTGGCGCAGCTTGACGAATATTAGTCAAAATATCCAACTTCGCTACACCCACTTTTAATCCCAATTGTTCAGGTGTTCCCCAGCTTTTCGCTTCCTGTACCAAATGTAAATAAAAAGGACGACTCGAATCGGGGAACTCTTGCAATGCTTGTGCACTGGCGTTAGGATGAGCGCATTGGATAAACACGGCTTTATCTGGATAGACCAAAAATGGTGCAACGTGATCTAGTCCTGCTAAAGGAGTTAAGGTGACAGCATCTACTTGCCATTGTTCAAAGACCATTTTGGCAAAGACTGTGCTGGTGTGGATATCGCTGTGTTTAGCGTCCAAAATTACGGGAATTTCTGGGGGAATTCTCTCCAAAGTGCGCTTAAGTAGTTCTAATCCTAGAGTTCCTAATGCGCGGTAAAATCCCAATATCGGCTTGTACGCACAGACTAAATCGGCTGTTTGTTCAATAATATAGTCCAACCTTTCCCAAACTTGCCCTAACAAGCGGTCATGATCCTGACTATTTTGCCCAATTACTACCTCGTCCAAGTCTGGATCGAGGGCTAGGTACAGTAAACTTTGGTTACGTTCGATCGCATACAATAACTTATCAAAAAATTGCATTGGTTAGCCTTTCTGATAACATCTACTAAATATATTCCTCCATTTCCCAGCCGAAAAAGTGTGCAATCTCTTCAGTTAATATAAAAGGGTCAAAGGGTTTAGAGATAATTCCTTTAATACGCAACTCAAAAATAACTTGGGGATCGGTCAGGTTGACTTTTGCACTTAGGAGAATTACTGGGATCGATCGCCCTTCTGGTCGAGAGCGCAACTCTCTTAAGAAGGCAAGCCCATCCATTCCGGGCATCATGACATCTAAAACGATACCATCAGGTTTATCTGCTATTACTTTAACTAAACCCTCTTGACCCGATGCAGCTGTGACAACATCCCACCCGGCAACATCCTCCAAACATCCTTGGACAACCGCCCGAACATCGGGTTCATCATCAATAATTAAAACTCGTTTTGTTGACATACACAACATATCTTTGTTAAACATGGGACAAATCCCACCGATTTTCTGGGAATTACGATGTAGGGGTGTAATCTCAATAGTTGAATTTGCTACTGTCTTATCGATCGTGGTTTCTCCAAATCTCAATGTAGTCATTTTTAATTCTCTTAATCAAACAGTTGTTTTGTTGTTTTTCAGAGAGCTGGCACCATTGTCAACAAGCTTTGAAAAACGGGGATTATTTACTAAAAACCTGGGCTTTCAGCTTTAGCTATTTGAACACTTACGCAAATAAACCCCAGATTCTCTGTTTGCGTAGCTTGTGCCTAGCATATAAAAATCGTGAGTTTGGCAACGAGAAATCGCGCAGAAACCGAGTTTTTAGTCCTGCTGCAAGATCTGAGTTTGTTAAAAAATGTGATCCAGTGCCAGTTTATTTGGAAAATTGATTACGCCATAAAATTGTAGATCCGTTTTTCTTTACTTTAAAAACGAATTATGAAGATCTAATGAAGATTAGAGAAATTCACGACTCCCAACCAAAAACGCTGGCAACTAGGTCTACTAATATCATAGGATCGAACGGCTTCATAATTAGACCGACAATGCCTAAACTGGCAAATAGTTTTTGTTCTTCTGGTAAAACTTTAGCCGTTAACAAAGCAACTGGAATAGTTCGGGTTTGGGGATTTTGCTGAAGTTTTTGTAATGCTTCAAGTCCTCCCATTCCTGGCATTGATACATCCATCAAAATGCCATCTAGTTGTTCTTGTGCAGCGATTTGCAATCCTTGTTCGCCAGAATCTGCTATCATAACTTCCCATCCAGCAATTTCTTCCAAGCATCCTTGGATAACTGCTCGAATATCGGCTTCATCGTCAACAACTAAAACTCGTTTGCTCATCAGATTGTAGATTTTAGATTTTTCTCACATTCCAACAAGGAAGAGTGAAGTAAAATGTACTGCCTTCGTTTAAGACACTTTCTACCCAAATTTTACCACCGTGCTGTTCGATAATATTACGACAAATAGCCAGTCCCAAGCCAGTACCGCCTTTTTCACGAGCGTCGGAAGCATCGACTTGTTGAAATTGTGCAAAAATGCTTTCTAATTTATCTTGTGGAATACCTCGACCTCGATCTTTGACTGAGAAAAGCACGGAGGAAGGAAGTTGTTTTTGGGTCAATAAATGTTCAGGAATAACTTTAGTACTGATAGTAATGGTTGAATTTGGCGGGGAGAATTTAATCGCGTTACTCAGGAGATTGGTTAGTGTTTGAACCATTGCATCCGCGTCTGCCCAAACTTCGACTAGAGAGGGTACAATACACAGCTTAATCTGGTTTTGTTCGGCTTGAGTTCGCATCACATCAACTGATTGTTTGATGAAGTCAGCAGCAGCACACCAGCGGAAGTTGAATTTTGTTTGTCCTGATTCTAAGCGGCGCAAATCGAGAATGTCGTTAACTAGGCGCACTAGACGATCGCTTTGTCTAGCAGCAATAGCAATCATCTCCTTCATCTTTTCTGGTTTTTTATCATATACTCCACCAGCAACCAAACCCAGAGAACCACGAATTGAAGTTAAAGGCGTTCTGAGTTCATGACTGACTACCGAAATAAAGTCTTTTTTCATCTGGTCAATTTTACGTTGTTCGGTAATATCTTCCATGACTCCGACAAACAGAATGGTTTTTCCATCCCTTGACTTAATTGGTGCGGTTCGTACTTGGGTATAACAAACTCTTCCTTGACGATCTTGATAGCGCAGTTCGTTAAATACCCCTTCGTTACCTGTACTAACTAAATCTGACCAATATTGAAACGCCCATTCGCGATCGTCAGGATGAATAAATTCTTTCCAACTATCTCCCAACGTTTCTTCCATTGATGCAGCGACGATCTGCTGATAACGGGTATTGGTATAGATAAATTTGCCTGTAACATCGCATAGGAAAATGCCGATCGGAGAAAACTCACTCACAGAACGAAACATCTGTTCACTTTGACGCAAAGCTTCTTCCATGCGTTTACGTTCAGTAATATCAAATAAGCTAGAACGAGTCATGAAAAAGTTCCCGTCTCGATCTCGGATCGCAGTGGCGTTTACGTTCACCCAGCGAGTTGTCCCATCTTTGTTGAGCATTTCACACTCTAAATTATCGAGACAACCTTGTTGCTTAAATTTGTGAAAGTTCTGCTCAAAAATGTGTTTACTTTCCGGGACGATCAGATCGACAAATTTCTTTTTGTGCAAAATCTCTTCCCGGCTATAACCCAACCAATTCAATTCTGTATCATTGATGCGAATTATTAACCCATCACTATCTAAAGAGTGATAGCCACAGGGAGCGTTATTATAAAGGTCTTCAATTTCCTGAGCATTTTTCTGTAAGGCTAGTTCTGCTTGTTTGCGGGCAGTAATGTTGTTATTGATTTTGAGGATTTTTATCGGTCTACCCATCTCGTCTTTTTGCACTATCCAACGGCTAGCTACGATTAGGCATTGATTATTCCGATCGCAATTTGTTAATTCTCCTTCCCAGTAACCTTGCTCTAACACTTGGGCTTTAATCTCTGTTAATGGTTGGGGAAATTGAGTTTTCAAAAGAATATAAGATTTCTTTCCCAAGGCTTCGGCTTCAGTCCAACCATACATTCGTTGCGCCCCTTGGTTCCAGAAAGTAATTACTAAATTCAAATCTAGAGTCATGATTGTATCATGAGCCAAATCTAGTAATTTGGCTTTTTCTAATAACATAAATTGAGTTTTTTGCTGTTCTAATAAAGCTTTTAGTAAGCGGTCGTTAACTAACGTTAGTTCTGCGGTTCGTTCAGCTACTCGTGCTTCGAGTTCGGCATTCAATTGTTGTAAAGTAAGTTGGGTTTGTGTGCGTTCCGTAATATCTCGACAAACACAGAATCGCAGGATATCTTCTTGCCATTGGATAACACTATAACTGATTTCTACATCGTAAATTGAGCCATCTTTCCGGCGGTGGCGAGTCTCAATCACTCCATTTTTTAATTTAATGCTGTTATCTAGAAATTGCTGAAGTTTTTCGGGATTTAACTGAGCATCCCAGTCAACAGCATTCATCTGGGCAATTTCTTCTGGTGTGTAGCCCAGCATCTCGGCAAATCGAGGATTGGCATCTAATACATTTCCTTGCCGATCTAAAGTGACGATACCATCGAATGAAGTATGGAATAGGGTTTGAATCCGAAGCGCAGCTCTGGCTAAATCTTGTTCTGCTTGTTTGCGCTCAGTAATTTCTTCACAAACAGTATTGATCCCAATAATTTGCTCCCCATCTCTTAAAGGCAAAAAACTTTCTAACCAAATACGTTTTACTCCAGGTTGCGCTGGAGTTTCTCCAGTAATTTCCACATTAAATAAAGGTTCTCCCGTTTCCAAAATTGGACGCAACAATCGTTCAGTAGTATCAGCCAAATCCGGTAGTAACTCGCGGATTGTCCGACCGATATGTGCTTCAACAGATAACCCATTCATTTCTGCCAATCTTTGATTAATTCGCACAAAGCGAAGTTCAGTATCCAAAACATTCAAGCCAATGGGGGCAGAGTGGTAGATAGTTTCGATTTCAGTTAGTTGCCGCTGAATTTGGTTTTGACTTTCCTGTAGGGCAATTTCTGTTTGTTTCCGGGAATCGATCGCCATAATCGTTCCCGACATTCTTATTACTTTCCCTTGTTCGTTATAAAAAGCTTTTCCCCATCCTTCAATCCAGTGAACGCTACCATCTGCCCAAACAACCCGAAACTCACGTTGATAGGGAATGCGATTTTTTAAACATTTTTTGATCGTCTGAGTTAACCCCTTTCGGTCTTCAGTATAAACACAAACATCAAAAGTTTCATATCTACCATCAAAAGTACCAGGCGTTAAACCAAGCAATATTTCATATTCTGGCGACCAGGTGATTTTCCCCGTTACTCTATCCCAGTCCCACATCCCCATTTGTGCAGCATTCAAGGCTGTTTTTAAGCGTTCACCGCTCTCTTGTTGCAATTTCCGGCTTAGTTGTTCAACTTTGCGTTTGCTCTCTTTTAAATTGGCACTCAGAAGATTAATAATTAGGGCAACTATAGTCAAAGTACTTAACCGTAGCAGGTCATCAAAAATAGGTATTCTATGGTAGATTGGGGGAAATAAGAAGTATTGGATTGCGAGTACTGAGAGCACAACAGTTACAATACCTAGATAAATGCCGCCATACCAAGTACTCACAATCACGGCAATGTAGAAAAACGCGCAACTGGTCTGCGTCATTAATGGTTCTATCCCAAGTGTCAGTAACAGGGCGATTCCTGTAGAGGCGATCGCCACTACGTAGGGCAATAACAGGCGATACGCTCTATATTTCATACTGCTTTCACTGGAGTTACAATTTTCCGACTAGTGCAAGAAGGCTCCAAGGCAGAGGGCAGAAGGAAAGAAGGTTTTTCTGTTCAGTTTTTCAACCTTTTTTCAACTGTTTAATTATTTCTGCCCAGCTGCTCTAGTAGTTTTCAGCACTTAGCTATCTTTATCATACCAAGTTCGACTAGCTGGCGAGTAGGGATTGGGGAACTGGGGACTGGGGAGGTGGGGAGATGGGCAGGGC
>NZ_JADEWG010000126.1 GCF_015207735.1 [Phormidium] sp. LEGE 05292 | reverse complement strand
CCCCATCCCCCCATCACCCCATCAGCCTAAATATTCAATTTAAATGCGTAGCAGTTTACTAGGCAACCTCAACTGAAGTTAATTAGCTAAAAAAAATGTAGAGATGTTTCATGAAACGTCTCTACATATATATAACAGATTTTATTCAAGACAAAAAACAAAAATTTTCTTGTCTTAAATTCTTCTCATATTCACGGGAACACAGAAACCACTGCTACAATTTGTCACTCTTAACTGATTTCGTCCCACAGGTTGAATCCGAAATGTGTCAGGGTTATAGTTAGGAACTGGTCTGTTACTTCCTGGATAAGTTGGTCTGCTACCCCGCAAAATAAAACCATCTCGCGTTGGCGTTAGTGTCATTCTTTGTTCCACATTTATTACTCGTCCATTTGGCATTCTGGCATTTACAATCATGCGACCAAAATTGCCATTCATGGACAGTCTCGCTTGATGGTTAATGCCACTGACACGCCACTGTAAACTCCAATTTCCATCCAGGGCAACGTTAGGATTAACGCTGCGAATGCTGGGTTGTTGTGCGATCGCAGTTTCTTGGATAACTGTACTACCAATTACTAAGGAACTAGCCGTCAAACCTACCAAAGCTAAAGCCAGTAAATTTTTCATAAATTACTCCAAGTTTTGTAATTTAATAATTGAATTCGTGGGAAATTCTTTCTAACTTGTTTGACGCATAGCTTTATTTTAAGTTCCCTATTAAAATTCCGAATTACTCTGGCAGGGTACTATATATATAGATAATGGTAAATGTAAAAATACTTAGACAATGTTAGCGATCGCTAATTAACAAAAGTAATTATTTTGCCTTTTCCATCTATGTTATCCTGTAACTTAATGTATTATTCTTTGCTGATATCTACTACAGTATGCAGCTTTATTTTATTAGACACGCCGAATCTACAAATAATTATAATCGGCGAGTGACTGGTTCGAGTAAAGGTCGATCGGACGATCCAGAATTAACAGCTACAGGTCAAGAACAAGCTCAACTTTTAGCCCAATTTCTCAGGAACAATTATTCATCTATACCCGTCTTAGAAAGAGACTTTCAAAATGCCAGAGGTTTTAACTTTACTCATTTATATTCCAGCTTAATGATTCGGTCTGTGATTACGGGGACTTTCATTTCCCAAGCAATAAATTTACCGTTAAAAGCTTGGGTTGATATCCATGAATGTCGAGGGCCTTATTTCCGGGACGATCAAACTGATGAACCTATCGCTACAGAGGGTAAAAACCGAGCATATTTTACCGCAAATCATCCCGAATTAATTCTCCCAGATTACTTAGGAGAAAAAGGTTGGTGGAATCGTCCCGTTGAAGAAACAGAACAATGGTTTGTCCGAGCAAAAATGGTTTTCCAAGAATTAATAGAAAAACACGGAAATAGTAATGATAGAGTAGCCATTGTCAGTCACGGAGGATTTTATAATTGCTTTTTAGCAACGGTTTTAAATTTCCCTCCCGGACATTGTTATTCTTTTATTCTTAACAATGCTGCCCTTAGTAGAATTGACTTTGATAATGGCAAAGTGAGATTGTGTTATTTAAATCGAGTGGATTTTTTGCCCAAACATCTGATTACTTAGGTAGTTTGCTTAAGCAACTCCATATTTTTGAAACCAAGCTAACATTTTTTTCCAGCCATCTTCAGCTTGTTGTTTGCGATAACTGGGACGGTAATCAGCAAAAAAAGCGTGGGGTGTATTGGGATAAAGTACAATTTCTGAACTGCTTTTTCCAGCTTTTAATGCTGTCCGCATTTTCTCAACTGTTTCCTTAGGAATTCCATTATCACTACCGCCATAAAGTCCTAAAATTGGTACTTTTAAATTAGCAGCAATATCAATAGGATGCTTAGGAGTTAATGGAGTAGATTCACTAACTAAACGTCCATACCATGCAACACCAGCTTTGACATTTGGGTTATGTGCGGCATATAACCAAACAATTCTACCACCCCAACAAAAACCTGTAATTCCTAACTCTTTGGTATTGCCTTTACTTGACTGTGCTGCCCATTTTACGGTAGCATCTAAGTCAGACATTACTTGAGAGTCGGGAACTTTAGAAACGACTTTGGAAATGATTTCTTGGATGTCAGACATTTGGGAAACATCGCCTTGACGGGCAAACATTTCGGGGGCAATAGCTAAATATCCCAACTTAGCAAGACGACGACAAATATCTTGGATATGTTCGTGAACTCCAAAGATTTCTTGTATTACTAAAATAGTAGGAAAATTACTCCCAGTTGCAGGCATAGCGCGATAAGCTGGAATTTGTCCATCTGCAACCGGAATTTTCACTTCTCCCGCAATTAAACCTTTGCTATCTGTGGTGATAACTTGGGCGGAAATAGGGCGAACTGCTAATGCAAAACCAGCAGCTAAACTAGAAGCAATAATAAATTGCCGACGAGTTAAATCTTTCATTCGTAGTTCTCTCCTTCACACCTTAATATAAAATGATTATAGTTTAATGTTTTCAGCATTAGCGAATTGTTTGATTAGCTTCTTTTGGGAAATTTGTAAATTGTTAAATTTAATGCGATCGGAAGTCGTGTTAATTTTGAAACAGAGATAATAGCCAATGTTAAATCAAGGAAAAACTTTAAAAAAGATTATTTTTCATTAAAAATAGTAATTTATAATGAAAAAGTCGTGAAAGAGAGCGATTCTTAAGCACGACTTCGAGCATCTTATTAATTTTAAAAACCCAAATAAAACTTTTCGTTTTTCAGGTGATAAACTATCAATCAGCGCCACAAGTTAGGTAATTTGCCCATACCCAACCTTCGTAACCGTTGCCTCTGTCGGTAACAATATTTGCCCAATTTCCCGATCGATCGAACTTCTTAAGCAACACGACTGAACGATTAGGAATAGTACCGAAAGGTTTGGCGTTAATGTCGTTGCGATCGCGCACTTGTAAAGGCCCACCTTCGGGAGTCATTACCATCATGAATTGCTGGTTACAACGTTGCTGTGCAATCAGGAATTCATTGCGATTTTGACTAGGGATTAAATTAGTTTGAGTGGCAGAAATAGCCTTTGCACTGCCTAAAGATAAAGATACCAAAGTAATAATTGATAGAGCTTGTCCCAAATTAACTATTCTACTCATAATCAACAATTCAACTGTTAAATTAAACTATTAGTTTACTACAACGATCTCCGTAAAATTCCTGAAATTCGTAAACCCTGGTAGAGACGTTGTATGCAACTGGTAGAGACGTTGCATGCAACGTCTCTACCGCTGCCTTAACAAAGCTTTATCAAATCGGGGTTTTCTCGGCTTTCGCTGGGGGCAGATAACGATAAAATATGACAGTCGTACTCTGTAGCAGACTGTGATTGAGCGTTATACGTTGCCTGAGATGGGCAACTTGTGGACAGAAACTTATAAATTAAAGACGTGGCTTCAGGTTGAAATTGCAGTTTGCGAGGCGCAAGCTGAACTGGGATATATTCCGACTGAGGCGGTAGAGGAAATTAAGGCGAAGGCAAACTTTGACCCGAAGCGGGTGCTAGAAATTGAAGCCGAAGTCCGCCATGATATGATTGCCTTCCTGACGAATGTTAACGAATATGTGGGAGATGCGGGACGTTACATTCACTTGGGTTTAACTAGTTCCGATGTGCTCGATACGGCTTTGGCATTGCAATTGGTAGCTAGTAGCAATGTGCTGTTAGAACGTTTGGAAGATTTGATTCAAGCGATTCGTTACCAAGCACAGCAACATCGTAACACGGTAATGATTGGTCGATCGCACGGAATTCATGCCGAACCGATTACTTTTGGGTTTAAACTGGCTGGATGGTTGGCGGAAGTTTTGCGCCATCGTGACAGATTGGTGAATGTGCGTCAGCGAGTTGCAGTGGGGAAAATTTCCGGTGCAGTGGGAACTTACGCTAATATTGAACCGAGAGTAGAAGCGATCGCTTGTCAAAAACTAGGTTTAGAACCAGATACCGCTTCAACTCAGGTAATTTCTAGAGATATTCACGCGGAATTTGTCCAAGCTTTAGCATTACTTGGCGCATCAATTGAACGCTTCGCCGTAGAAATTCGCAACTTGCAAAAAACCGATGTTCTAGAAGTAGAAGAATACTTCGCCAAAGGACAAAAAGGTTCTTCCGCAATGCCGCACAAACGTAACCCAATTCGTTCCGAAAGATTAACCGGAATGGCGCGAATTTTGCGGGGTAATGCGGTTGCTGCTTTGGAAAATGTGGCGCTGTGGCATGAACGGGATATTTCCCACAGTTCGGTAGAAAGAATGATTTTGCCAGATAGCTGCACTCTGACTCATTTCATGTTAGTTGAAACTACTGATTTGGTGAAGAACCTGTTAGTTTATCCCGAAAACATGGCGCGAAACATGAATGTTTACGGCGGTGTAGTTTTCAGCCAAAGAGTGATGTTAACTTTGGTGGAAAAAGGGATGAAGCGGGAGGAGGCTTATGCGATCGTCCAATCTTGTGCTCACCAAGCTTGGAATAAACCTGAAGGTAATTTCCGAGAATTAATTAGCAGCGATCCTCGTGTTACTGAAAGGTTATCGAATGAAGAAATTGAGGAGTGTTTCGATCCACAAAGGCATTTAAAGCATTTGGATCAGATTTATCAACGACTGAGTATTTAGTTGTAAGTAGAACTGTAGAGACGTTGTATACAACGTCTCTACAGTGGGGGTAATAGACCGGACATAATATTAACTATTATATATGTTACAAATCCATAGTGATATATTCTCACAGTAAGTTTGCTTAGTTTTCACGTTCAATTATCTATCTATTACGGCATCCAAATGAGCTTACCCTTCTCTCCAGGGAATGCAGCCTCCTCTTTATTACGCCACTCAATGTAGATTTCAATTGACACTTTCAGTTTCTCTACGAGGTGGAATGTATTACGCCATGCCAAATTTGCATCTACACCTTGCACTGAAATGTTTGCCTCTGGTATGTATCTAAATCCACAATCACTCTTCTCGCCTTTAACGACATGGGATAGAGTCTGCTTTCTCAGTTCGTCTACAGACATCCCTCGACGTACAGCAAGCTCATGTGCTGCATTAACAATTTTGTTCCAGTTCGGTTGACGGATTTCTTTATTGTCAATCGTGGCTTGAATCACTCTCGTATGCTGGAGATTACTTGGCGTATGAGGGTTTAGTATTTTGTAATTATCTGTTTGAGAAATTTGTTGGGTTTGGTTACGTGCCTCATAGTCATTCAATAACCGTTCAATAACAGTTATGGGTGTATCCTCAAAAGGAACAGCAATGGCTTGAAGCCTCTTATATAAAGGATCAGGGATTCTAACGACTGGCATCATACTTTAGTTTTGTACAACATTTTATAATATAAAAGTGTAACACATATATAATTATAGTTGTAAATATGTTGAGAGCCTATCTTGCATGAGCGAAACTGTTTATATCGAAACCAGTATATTAGGCTACTTGACAGCCAGAGCAACCAAGGATCTGATCTTAGCTGCAAACATCGAGATAACAAGAGATTGGTGGGAATCTCGCCGAAGTGCTTTTACACTCTGCATATCACAGGCAGTTCTGAACGAGGTGGCACAAGGAGATCCAGAAATTGCAGCACAACGTCTAGAGATGGTTCGTGAATTTCCCTTGTTAGAACTCAATCAGGCTGTACTAGATTTAGCAGCACAATTTCTCTCTAGAAGCAACCTTCCACCCAAAGCCGACATCGATGCGATTCATATTGCAGCAGCTACGGTTCACAGATTGAATTACCTGCTAACCTGGAACTGTAAGCATATTGCAAATGCTCAAATTCAGAGAAAACTTGCAGAGATTAGTCTTGATTTAGGATACCAACTACCGATTATTTGTACACCTTACGAACTACTAGGAGATTAACTCATGTGGAAAGACGAAATAGTAGAGGAAATCCATCGAATTCGTGATGAATATGCTAAATCTTTCGACTACAATTTGGAGGCAATATTTGCAGATTTGCAGAAACAACAAGCTGAAAGTGGAAGAAAACTAGTATCATTACAGCCTAAGCAGCAGTCTAATAATGTCATAAATGTAAAGCTTTAACAGGAGGAACATAATATGAAACTAGCTGAATTGCTTCCCGCTGTTCGACAGCTTTCTGCACCAGAAAAACTCAAATTGATCCGAATTCTGGCAGAAGATTTAGAGATGGCAGAGGAAATTTCGCCCTTAGAACCCTTTAAAACTTATGACTTACCAACTCCATACGCTTGTTTTGGGGCGGGTGCAATTCTAATGGAGGGACTAAAATGACAGAAACTAATTTATCATCAGTATTTTCTGTCAATATTCCAACTAGTTTAATGCTGCAAGTTTCCCATGAGCAGTTTGTGGAATTGGCGCTGGCTAACCGCGATTTACAACTGGAACGAACTGCTACAGGAGAGTTAATTGTTATGCCACCAACGGGGAGTGAAACTGGTAACAAAAACTTTGATATTTCTGGACAAATTTGGTATTGGAATCGTCAAACTAAACTAGGTGTAGCATTTGATTCTTCCAGTGGTTTTCATCTACCAAATGAGGCCGATCGATCTCCCGATGCTGCTTGGATACGTCAAGAAAGATGGGATGCTCTGACAAAGGAACAACAAGAAAGTTTTGCCCCTATTTGTCCTGATTTTGTGCTGGAATTGCGTTCTAAAAATGACAATATGGAACCTTTACGAGCTAAGATGCGGGAATATTTGGAAAATGGCGCTAGTTTGGGTTGGTTGATCGATCGCAAAAACCAAAAAGTAGAAATTTATCGCCAAAATCGGGATGTGGAAGTGTTAGATCGTCCGCTAAGTTTATCAGGGGAAGATGTTTTACCTGGGTTTGTTTTGGATTTAACTGAAGTGTGGAGTTGATAAATAAAATTTTGCAATCTTTCTTAATTAATTGTGATATTATGTAATGCTTATTGACTAATAATTGATGTAAGCAAAGTAGAAAATTTATAGAAATTCCGCTATTTATTGGAGTTTCTTTAAGTAAAGTTTTAGTAATTGAAGAATTTGCCTGAATACATAGAAATAAGTATTTTCACATCATATTATTGAAGAAAAGTCGTAATTTTAAGTTTTTTAAAGGAAATAATACTATGCCATTAAAAGCTACAGATCCTAATGCGAAAATTTTGATTTTGCTGGTTTTATGGGATATTGGTGCGGCACAACAAGAAGTTAATAAGGGTTTGCTGACCAAACGAATTGTGCCAAAAGGGGGGAAAGTAGGGGATTTTCAAGAAGTTTTCGAGCAATTACAGGCTGAAGATTTAATGCAGGTTTCGGCGAAAAAGATATTTTTGCCCGCTAAGGGTATGGAATATTTAAATGCGCGGTTGAATGACCCAGAATTTCTATTTAAAAACCAAATTGGGGCACAAACTGCAAATTCGTTGTTGAAATGGATTCGAGAAATGGGAACTCTAAATCATGGGGAAAGTTCCGCAGTTGCACCTACCCAAAGTGCAGCAGGGGCGATTCCTTCTTATGACGAGTTCAAGACAGAAATTCTCGCTCTGTTTGAAAAGTTGGACAAGGGTTACAACTACAGCGGACTTGTACCCATCTGGCATTTGCGGCGAGAAATTGGAGAGCGTGTAAGCCGTGAAGAGTTTAATGACTGGATGATGCAAATGCAGCGTGAGCAGTTCTTAGATCTACAAACTGGTGAAGCTCCCGGAAATACTAACGATCAGAAACGAGACTCGATTACCAGTGAAATCAGAGGACTTTTGTTTTTTGCTAGCAAACCATCTTGAAACCAGGAGAAGAAATCATGACAGCTACTAATCCTTATATATTGTTTGAAGAAGCACGGAAGCAAGAAGGATCAAACCCTTTTAAAAAAGATATTGTTATAGCTAACGAAGAAGTCTGGGGTGAAGTTATTAGTGACTTAACCAGCCTCAACGAACATATTGACCAAGCAATTACTCAGGTAGTTAGCGAAGTTCGCAAAAAATATTTGAGTAAAGTCGGTATTGCCGTTCAAGGAGAAAAGGGTAGAGGAAAAAGTCATGCTATACGTCGGGTATGGAAAAAGATTGAACGAGAAGGAGGTGCTTTATTTGCCTATATACCTCCCTGCTCTAATTCCATGAAAATTGATTCTCATGTTCGTTTTTATGTAGCGCAAAGTTTTAAACAGCAAGACCTACAAGGTACAACGCAATGGCAAAATCTTGCTGCTTCTGCTATTGCTACTTTGAAAAGCACAGAATTTGAAGAACAATATCAGGACTACCTTAAAAAATGTGAAAATCCTGATGAGCTAAGGAAATACATTATATCAAGAATAGGTAGAGAAAAATTACCTGATTTTATTAATGATTTGACTGAATCTATTCTTGAAAACAAATCAGGGATAGATTTCTATTTTCTTAAAGCTGTCTTATGGCTACTGTTCAAAAATATGATTGTAGCTCAGGGCGCATTATCTTGGTTAAATGGTGCAGATGATCCTAATATTAAAAGTGCTGGCTTACCTGAGTATTCATCTGAGCAAAAAGAAGTAAGCGCTATTTCAATAATTCAACAGATTTGTAAGCTGGCAGAATTAGCATCATTGCCTGTAGTTATTTGGTTTGATCAAGTAGATAATAATGCACTCGATTCCAACAGTGTAGATAGTAGTAGTCAAATTGTTGCAAAATGTCTTGACCGCATTTATTTTCAATGCAGTAATGTAATTTTGCTTTCCTGCCTCTTACCAAAGGACTTAAATGAAATCAAACAACTTGGATCGGGTGTTTCAGATCGAGTATGCCAGCAAGTATTAGAAGCGAAGAGAGCTACTTACGGGCAAATGATAGAGCTTGTAAAAATGAGGCTGAATTGGTTCTATCAAACTTACAATCTTAATCCCAATGATTATCCTTTCTTGTATCCTTTACGAGAGGAGGAAATCAAAGAAATTGCCGATCAAGGGTCAAGTACAAGAGTGCTTCTTCAAGAATGTGGGAAAATCTTTGATTCATCAGTAATAAAACCTATAATAGACAAGATTGGCCCAATAATAACAGATCGTACAAAAGAATTTTTAGACACTTACAATCAACTGATGAAGAAAAAGCTTCAAGTTCCTATTAATGATGAAGATAAACTAGCTGAAATAATAGGTTGTGCAATATCGATGATACCTGAAGAGGGTGTAGATCAGGTAATAGTCAACGAATTAGAGTACATTGAGGAAGCCTCAATCTACGATCCACATTGGATTGTTTCCGGGTACGATTTAACACATCAAAAGCAAGTGACAATTGGCATTAGGATTTGCGAAACAATGACAGCAGCTACATTTAATGCCGTCATGAAGCGGCTGTTAAAGTATGAAGATTATGAACTCACTCGTGGTTGCTTAGTGCGCTCAACTCCTGTACCTAAAAGTTGGAAGGTAGGTAGTCAGATGTTACAAGATCTCGTGGATAAAAAAGGAGGTGAAGTAATTGTACTAAAGAAAGAAGAAGTCAAACATCTATTGGTTCTTCAAAGAATTTATGAACAAGCAGAAGATTATGGTTTTGACGAAGATGAAGTTATTGAGCTAGCCAAAAAATTACAACTAGTAGCTAATAATAGGTTAATTCGTGAAATCCTAAGCGAAGGTACTACTTTAACATGACTATCCATATTCTCAATGGTCTTCAATTGCCTGCTTTTGATGTTGAAATGCTGACTTTAGGCAAACTCATTGCTGTTCCGTTTAGACAGCACATCAATGAAGGTCAGGTATTCTGGCTTTATCCTAGTCAAAATCTGCCAGATACTCTCAGTATCGAACAGTATTATCAGCCAGAATACCTGAATTACGTTGAAAGTTCATTTGCTCAAACTAAAGTACAGCCCCTTCAAATTAAAGCTTGGGCGCGTTGCGAATATCACTGGCGAATCAACCCAGAGGAAAAGTATCTTTTATCGATGATTGCTAAGTCAACAGTTTGGAATTTGAGTGCATTAGAACAAATATTTAATCAATATCAAGTTCTCAAGCTGTTGATTTTGCGAGTTTATCGCTTGCCCCAACCTTGCATTGTTAATCAACCAACAGAAGCAGGCGCTTTTTACTGGCCTAAATCTGAAGATCATCTTACAACAGCTAGTGAAAATCATACTCCTGTGATTTCCAATGCTAGTTTTAACAAACGGAAAGCTCTTTTATTAGCAGGAGAACTTTACCCCTATCAAACTCTGGAATATTTGCAATTTCAGCTGGGAGCAATATCAGATCACAGATTGGATGCTAAACGACTAAGCCAGGATATTAAAATATTTCTAGGTTGGTCTGAGAATTTATCTACATCAGAATATGATCCTGATTTAGAAATTTGGATTAAAAAAATTACGCCTGTAGGTAACTCTAGCGATGGTAATGAATTTGAAAGACTAGTCCGTAAAAGCTTAGTTAAACTTGGTTTCAGTAATTCTAATACTAAGTCAGAAGCGAGTCTTGATCCTGATAGAGTTGGAGGCGCTGGTGGTTTAGATTTTTATTGTGAGGCTCCATATCCTGTAGTTGGAGAGTGTAAAGCTACCAAAACTGAAAAAGTTCCTGATGGAACAGCAGCACAACTTGTCAAACTTGGCTATAAACATCTTCAACGACAATATAATCGTTGTATCAAAATAATTATGGCTGCTGGTGAATTAACTGAAGATGCAGAATTAACCGCTAGTGGAAATGAAATGAACGTCCTTCGTCCTGAAACATTACAAAGATTGGTTGAACTGAAAGCAAAACATCCAGGATCTATAGATTTGTTAGATCTAAAACCTTGCTTAGAGTCTGAACCATTTGGAGAAGAAGCTGATGCTAAGGTCAATCGCTACATATATAATATTTGGGAAAACATTAAACTGCGATCGCATCTTATAAAGCTTGTAAAAAATGCCAATAGAGAAGTAAGTATAGAATACATAAGTGGTGCTTACGATGCTTCTGATCCACCTAAGCCAATCTTTAATTTAGAAGAAATGCGTGAACTTTTAATCGAACTTTCTTCACCTTTAACGGGATATTTGGGGCGAAAAAAAGGGAGTGATGGGAACGATCGCTTCTACTACCTGCGTGATTTAGTTGTAGAAAAATCATGAAATGTGTAACTTGCAAACATGGACAAACTAACCCAGGTTTAGTTAATTATTATCTATCTCGATCGAGAAGCTAAAAGTTGTTGAATAGTCATTACTAATTGTTTGATTTGAACGGGTTTTGTGAGGTAATCATTGGCACCAGCAGCCAGACAACGATCGCGATCGCCCATCATCGCTAAAGCCGTAAGAGCAATAATGGGTACATTGACTAAGTTTGGATTACTGCGAATCTGTCGGATAGCTTCTAACCCATCCATTTCCGGCATTTGAATATCCATCAATATCAAATCAGGATTTTCCGACTGAACAAAAGCGATTGCTTCGGAGCCGTTTTTCGCCACAATTACGCGATAACCTATGGCTGTTAGGTAGCTGGAAATTGTACTGATATTTGCTTCATTATCTTCTGCTAGTAAGATTAAAGGCGATCCTTCCGGTTCTAGCAGCTTCGGTTCGATGCTGGGTTCCGGTGGAATTTCTGGTTCAGCAGATGGATAATGAGAAGTAGTGTAGGGAAGATCGATCGTAAAACAACTTCCGACTCCAGGCTCACTAGTTACGCTTACTTGTCCGCCGTGAAGTTCCACCAAGCGTTTCACCAAAGTCAGCCCCAAACCTGTACCTGTATATTGACGGTTCAGGGCGCTATCAATTTGGACAAAAGGCTGAAACAGTTTATGGATATTTTCTTTTGCAATACCGATTCCTGTATCGGCGATCGTAATTCGCAGATAGCTTTGCGATAAGGAAGAGGTAGGGAGGTGGGGAGGTAGGGAGGTGGGGAGAGTATTTCCCCCCATCTCTGGTTTCCCCATCTCCCCATCTTCCTTTTGCGTATGACAGCTGACTTCTAAGGTGATGTGTCCGCCTTCTGGGGTGAACTTGACCGCATTGTTGAGCAGGTTGATCAAGACTTGGCGGATGCGCCGTTCATCCACTAATAAGTCGGGCAAATTGAGTGGCAGTTTCATCTCTACGTGGATGTGTTTTTTCAGCGCCAGTTGTTTGATAAAAGTCAGACTGGATTGGCACAGTGAGGTTACGGCGGTGGGGATGCAGTCTAACTCTAGTTGACCGGATTCTATTTTGGCGACATCGAGAATGTCGTTAATTAACTCTAGCAAGTGCGAGCCACTAGACTTAATGATTTCTAATGCTTTGATTTGTTGGGCGTTGACGCTGCCAAAGATTTTATCTTGTAGCCCTTCGGTCATGCCTAGAATGGCATTGAGCGGAGTGCGGAGTTCATGACTCATGTTGGCGAGAAATTCGTCTTTGAGGCGAGTAGCACGGGCGAGTTCTTGATTGGAAATAGCTAGTTGCTGGTTGCTTTCGACCAGTTGTTGTTCGGCTTGTTGTCGTTCGACAAGTTCCAGTTGTAGTTGTTCAAATAGGTTGGCTTGTTGAATGGCGATCGCTAATTGGTTAGCGATTTGTTGTAGAATTTGCGCTTCTGACTCCAGCCAAACTCGTTTTTCGCCACAGGCATGGACAACTAGAATTCCCCAGAGTTTGTTGTTTTCTCCAGGGGCTACCCAACGATGGTTTTCGCTCTTGTAGATTTCTTGCAGAATTGGGGCGACGATTTTGGATTGGATTTGACCTTCAACGGAGTATTCCAGTAGGCAATGTGTCCAGGTATCTCTCATTACGTCGGAGACGATGCGGGGTTTGCCTTGCCAGTAGCAGTCGAGAATGTCCTGTGACCATGATTCGTTGTTCCAATGACGATCTTTGAGGGCAATAAACTCACTGTCTACAGCTTCGGCGACGATTTGACTTTTGCCGTTGGGAAACAGCCGGAAGACGATGACGCGATCGCTATTCATCAAATCTTTAACTTGCTGAGTCACCTTAGCCAGAATATCTTTAAGATTCAGCGATTGGCGAATTTGTTGGGTGATCGCGTCTAAGGTTTGCTGCTGTTGTAGTTGTAATGCCATTGCTGCTTCTGCTTGCTGACGGATCACCAGTTCCGATTGCATCTGTTCGTAGAGGCTAGCTTGCTGAATGGCGATCGCCAACTGGTTGGCAATTTGTTGTAATAATTCGATTTCATCAGCTGCCCAGGAATAAGGCTGAGTGTTTTGGTACATCCCAAACAAACCCCAGAGTGATTCACCTACGAAGATGGGCGTGACAACATAAGCTCTGGCTTGAAACTGCTCCAAAAGTTCCACATGACAGGGTTGTAAGCCAGCTTGATAAATATCGGTAACTGTCATGATTTCGTTGTGTCGGAATCGTCCCCCTTGAGTTTCTTGGAGATAAGTATCCTCCCAAACCTTTTTTATTTCAGAGTCTACAAGTTTCACCCAATTGTCAGCCACAGCTTCGACGATAAATTGACCACTCCAATTCGGTTGAAATTGGTAAACCGCCACGCGATCTACTGCTAATAGTTGCCTTGTCTCATTTACAGCCGCCTTGAGTATGACTTCGAGTTCTAGGGATTGCCTAATTCGCTGGGTAATTTCCCGGAGTACGGCTTCTCGCTCAGCTTGTTGGCGCATTCTTTGCTCGGCAAGTTTGCGTTCGCGAAGCGCGTTTTGCCGTTCGGTAATATCCTGAAATGTAGCCAATATCCCAATCACATTGCCCTTCCAGTCTCGTAGGGGCATTTTGTTGGTTTCTAACCATCGCTGTTCACCCGTAGGTAGAGTGATCGTTTCTTCTCTGCCCAGTATAGCCGTGCCTGATTCCATCACTTGTCGATCGTCGGTATGAAAGGCTAAGATTTCGGCTTCTGTGAAGGAAAAATCCCAGTCGGTTTTACCCACAATTTCTGAGGATGATTGTAAGCCTAATGTTTTGGCAAATTGTGGATTGCCTCCCAAATAGACCGAGTTTCGATCTTTCCAAAATACTGATAGGGGTAAGGTATCCAGGACGGTTTGCAGAAATTGTTGAGATTCACGTAGGGCGTTTTCTGCACGTTTACGCACACTAATGTCTTTGGCAATGCCTACAAAACCGATAATTTGCTCATGGCTGTTTTTCAGAGGTGTAATGGATAGCAATACGGGAAAGCGAGAGCCATCTTTACGGATGTAAATCCATTCTTCTTCACTAAAATTATCTTTACGGGTTTTGGTGATAAAAACTTCTAAGCCTGCGGGGATCTCTTGCCCAAGTTCGATCGAAAGCACTGCTGCCCGCTGGGATAATTCTTCAAGATCGTGGATGACTAGGGGAGTCTGTTTACCCACCATTTCTTGAGCACTGTAACCCAGCATTCGTTCGGCACCAGCATTAAAAGTCTGAATTATGCCAGTTAAGTCGGTGGACATGATGGCGTAATTAGTACTATCAAGGATCGCACGTTGCAAGTTGTTGGCTTGCCGAAGTTCTTGGGTGCGTTGAGCAATTTTGGCTTCTAACTTGGCGTTGAGGCGTTCTAATTTTAGCTCGGCTTGCTGTCGTTCTTGGAGTTCTTGCTGTAATTGTTGATGGGTGGTGGCTTGTTGGATGGCGATCGCCAATTGCACTGAGATATGCTGCAACAAGGTGATATCTTCTGTTTGCCAATCTCGGTAATTAACACATTGATTGGAAATCAATAGCCCCCACAACTGCCCCGTCACCCGAATCGGAACTACTAAATTCGCTTTAACGTGATACTGTTCCAACAATTGAATGTGACAGTCGCTATAGCCTGTGGTGTAAATGTTGTTCACTACGACGGGCTGCTCGCGATCGTACAATGTTGCGGTTTGCTGTCCAAAGTAAGTGTCATTGATTTGGTTGCCTAGTGTGGCAGGCTGGCTAGGATCGACGGATTCAGCGATGATGATGCCGCTCCAATCTGGTTGGAACTGGTACACTAATACTCGATCGCACTCCAAAAATGTCCGTACTTCAGCTACGCAAATATTCAAAATCTCTTGCAAGTTGAGGGAAGTACGAATCTGGTTGGCAATCTGGGTGACTAATTTTTCCTTTTCTGCCTTAGTTTGGATCACCGCTGTGCGAGCTTCAACCTGTTGCTCTAGCTCAATGGTGCGACTTTCCAGCAATGATATTTTTTCTGCCTCTAAGCGCAGCACTTTTTTTTCCAAGACCTGCGCCAGTTTGTAAAGTTCCACCGGGTTGAGGGCTTGCAGTAAACTGGTCTGGGTGACAATGCCCAATAGCTCTCCTTGCTCTCCCGTTACCACCAATCGCCGGATGAATCGCTGTTCCATGAGTTGCTGTACACCCAACAGAGAGTCCGATGGCTTGACGGCAAAAATCGGCGTACTCATTACTGCCTGAGCTTGATAGGTTTCCATACTCAAACCCAATGCCTGAAACTGCACCAAATCCCGCTCGGTAACAATCCCCACTGGAATTTGTAGCGATCCAGTGGAGGTGACAACAGGTTCCACAATTATCACAGAACTGATGCGGTGGTTTGCCATGAGTTGGGCGATCGCTAGCATAGAACAAGAAGGAAAAGCACAAACCACTTCATGAGTCATCACTTCCGCTACCAGACGCAACCGCAATAGGTCGATCGGTCGGGCAATTTGCCGTAAACTTTCATGAGTAACAATCCCCACTAAGCGATCCTGCTCGTCAAGAATGGGCAAATGGCGAATCTGGTGTTTTTGGAGCAGATTAATCGCCAAAAATAAATCGGTGAAAGCTTCTTCATGCAAGGTAATCGCCGGATGGCTCATCACCTGCCGCACCATCAAGCGATCGAGGGGTTGCTGCTGGGAACTCAATAGCACCACGTCCCGCTCAGTGAGAATGCCAACTACCCGCCCATCTTCTACTACCACCACGCAGCTTGATCGTGCCTCTAGATGAAGCTCATCCTGTCGATCGTCGATCGTTTTAGCTAGTTGTTCCTCTGATTCCCTGTAACGATTCACACAGGCTAATCGAACACCGCTCATTTGGGCGATCGCATCCATCACCGTTGTATCCTGCGATACCACTAACGGATTCCCGACAATTGCAGACTTCAGTTCTAGCAGGTCAAGAGCAGTGGTGTGAGTGAACATGAGTTTGGAGAAGTTTTATTGTATTTTTTTTTAATTTCTCATTTTCTAAGAAATTAATCTCTAAAATTACTAAATTTTTAAACATATCAATCATATAAGTAGGGCATACCGCAATACTGCTCAGTTAATGACGAAAATATTTTAACGCTTTATCGAGCAGGATTGCGAGCTTTTGAACTAAAAATTTACGCTTTTTAACCAGCAGAGTATCACTGCATTCTATCAATTATGCGATATTGAATTGATTCAGCTATGTGCTGAGTTTTAATTTCTGCATCACCTGCTAAATCAGCAATTGTTCTAGCTACTTTTAAAATGCGATCGCTCGCTCTAGCCGAAAGCCCCAACTTCCGAATTGCGGCTTCTAATAAATTGCGAGAAGCATCATCTAATTTACACCATTGCATTAAATGACGGCTTTGCATTTCCGCATTAGAACGCAAATTTGTTTCGGTTTTGAAACGGTGGCGCGATCGTTCTCTCGCTGCTTGCACTCTCTCTCGGACTGAAGTAGAATCTTCCCCTAAAGGTTGATTAGTAATTTCTTCTGGTTTCAATCGATTAACTGCTACTTGTAAATCAATGCGATCCATTAAAGGGCCTGAAAGCTTTGCCCAGTATTGTTCCCGTTTTGGCGGAGAACAAGTACAAGGTTGAATCACATCGCCAAAATAACCACAAGGGCAGGGATTTGTACTCGCAACTAATGTGAATTGTGCAGGAAACATGACTGATAATCTAGTGCGAGAAATCGTCACATATCCATCTTCTAAAGGTTGACGAAGAAATTCCAAAACATCTCTTTTAAACTCAGTGAGTTCATCCAAAAATAAGACTCCTCGGTGTGCTAAAGAAATTTCCCCAGGTTTAGGAAAACTGCCACCACCAACTAATGAAGGGCCGGAAGCAGAATGATGCGGACTACGAAAAGGTCGATCGCTAACTAAACTACCTCTATTTTTTAATAACCCTGCGACCGAATAAACTTGAGTTACTTCCAGTGATTCTTCAAAAGAAAGTTCTGGTAAAATTCCTGGTAAACGTCTAGCTAACATTGTTTTACCACTTCCGGGAGGGCCAACAAAAATTAAATTATGACCGCCAGCAGCGGCGATTTCTAAAGCGCGTCTAGCGTGTGCTTGACCTTTCACATCTTTTAAATCTAAGCCAGAAAATTGCGATCGATCTAACTGTTTTTTGCGCTCAATTTTTACTGGTTGGTAACGTTTGGGATTATTCAAAAAATCAGCCACATCTGTTAAAGTTTCCAACCCATAAACCGCTAAACCTTCCACAACTGCCGCTTCCTGTGCATTATCAGCAGGAACAACTAAACCTGAAATTCCCAAACGTTTAGCAGCAGCGGCGATCGGCAAAACACCAGCAACCGGACGTAAACTATTATCTAAAGAAAGTTCGCCTAAAAAAAGAAAATCTCCCAACAATTCTGGGTTTACTTGTTCCGATGCTGCTAAAATTCCGATACTAATTGCTAGATCAAAACTTGGCCCTTCTTTACGTAAATCAGCCGGAGTTAAATTTATGACAATTCTTCGCATGGGAAAGGCAAATCCAGCATTTTTAATTGTCGCCTTTACCCTTTCGCGAGACTCCTGCACCGCAGCATCCGGTAAACCAACCACAACAATTCCCGGAAGTCCCCCGGAAACGTCCACTTCTACCCCCACTTTTACAGCATCAATACCTACAAGTGATGCACTCCAAACTCTAGCTAACACAGTTCTTTTCCTTAGCAATTAATTTAGTCTTATGTGTTTATCTTCTCTTATGATTGACAATTGACGATTAAAAATTATCAATGACTGCACAAGACACGATTTTCAGCAAAATCATCCGTCGGGAAATTCCCGCAGATATCGTCTACGAAGACGACCTATCACTCGCTTTTCGGGATATCAATCCCCAAGCACCTGTTCATATTTTAGTCATTCCCAAAAAACCGATTGTTAACCTTGCTGACGCAGAATCCGAAGACCACAAGATTTTGGGTCATCTGCTGTTAATTGTCAAGCGAGTTGCTGAACAAGCAGGATTGGAAAATGGTTATCGAGTAGTAATTAACAATGGCGCAGACGGCGGACAAACTGTATACCATCTGCATTTACACATTTTAGGCGGCAGACAGATGCAGTGGCCTCCCGGTTAGAAGAGGTGGGGGGTGGGGAGGTAGGG
>NZ_JADEWG010000125.1 GCF_015207735.1 [Phormidium] sp. LEGE 05292 | reverse complement strand
CTCCCCATCTCCCCATCTCCCCATCTCCCCATCTCCTCACTTCTTCTACGGTTGGCGACAAATACCGAACACGGAGGTATAACCGTGAAGGAAGGTGCCAGTACCGACGGGGCCAATTTCGCCGTTACAGAAAAAACCACTTAAGGGGACATTTTTTAAATATTGACGGAACATTTGGGAGTCAAAATTAGGACGACCATAAAGCCCTTCTCCTCTGCCTACACAGGGGAACATTAAAGCGCCAACTGCATCTGCGTCAGCAGGGGTTTGTTGTAGGTAACGTTTGAGCATCATTTCCAAATCGTCAGCGGATGCGTCGGCATCTCGGAGGTGGAATTGGATGCGTTGTCCGGGACGAACGCGATCGCCAATTGCGATCGCGCCTGCTTTGGGATCGACACCTAACAAATTGCGAATTAGAAAGTCTCCGTGTTCCAATTCTTGTTTAAATTCATCTCTGGCTACACCAACAAACAGGGAATTTTGTGCCAATAATCGATCGGTATCACTTAAACCTTGTAATAGTTCTCGCAACACTTCTAAAGGTGGACGAGAATGGCGATGACCAAAAACATCACTACCCTGTTCTTCTAATCCCAAAACGATATTTCTTTCTCCTTCAGTGACGCGATAAGTTTCACCAATAGGACGGCAACCTTGAGCCACAATTGTTTCTAAAATAATGTTACCGCTCAGGGCAACTCCTACTGTTCCTTCGCGATGAAGTTTGTAGTTACAAAATAAACCAATATTACCTCTGACGTTACCACCACTTGCTAATCCGCCTAATTTGATTGCTCCTGGATAGGCGAAATCTAAACCTTCTAGGAGATCGTTGATCCCCGATAAAAAGGGATCGGAAAATAGAATAAAATGTGGTCGAGTTTCCGGTGATACGCCAATTAAATTGACCCAAGTATCGGGAGAACTATCTAAATCTGGTAAAACTTCTGGTAGGAGATGAAAAGAGTGTACTTTCACATCTGGCAAGTGTAGCAAAGTCAGGCTTAATCCTGGTTGCCCTTCTACTTCTTGGGCTTCGCCGTAACGACTCATGCCAATTACACCGCCCCCACTGCAACCAATTAGTACTTTGACTGATAATCGCTCTTGGAGTAAGGGCATTAACCTTGTATACTCACTAGCAAAAGCAGAGGAAATGAACACCAATCCTAAGTCTGCTGATGCCTGTAATGATTGTTCTGCACGTTCTACAACTTCCTCGACAGCCGCTTCCAAAGAGGGACGGGTGGAGAGGGCATTTGCCCACCTAATTTGGTTGCTCATGGGTTTACCGTCACGTCCTATTTCCTGATTTTACGCTATCTGAAATCACAGGCTAGCAGAAATGATTGAGCAGTTGAAAATAGGTAAAAGGTCGATCGAACCCTTAGAGCCTTCTGCCCCGGAGCCTTGGAGCCTTGGAGCAATACTTGTTCTATGTTAATTCTGTGGTAGGATAACAACCATTCTGTAATTTGAGTAGTAGAGAAAAGTTACGGTTTTCAACCCAGTAAGTTTATGTAAAGAAATGATAAGATGAAAACTGCTAAAGATACAGGGCGTGATTACATCCTGTAAAGTCAGGAACGCCTAAATCTTAAGAAATAAGCTCAGATTCTTACCTAATGAAGAAGCTGATTGTAAGAATAGACAGTTAGGATCTCATTAAGTATAGATGCCTCTCCTAAAATTTACTTATAAAATTTATGAGGGCAAAAAGCTGAGATTAAGCTGAAAGATAGGAAATCCTCAAACAAAACAAGATCTATGAGCAACATCCAAGAAAAAATCGAACAAGAACTTCAAGAAGCTCGTAAAGTATGTGGTACTTCTGGTTCTACATCCCAAGAGTGCGCTGCTGCTTGGGATGCAGTCGAAGAGTTACAAGCTGAAGCCTCACATCAGCGACAAACGAAACCGAAAAATTCTTTTGAGCAATACTGCGATGATAACCCTGATGCTGCCGAGTGTCGGCTATATGAGGATTAATTTTTGTTAGTTCTCATAAGTAAATGAAATTAGTAAGTAATATCTGCAACCGAACTCGGTAAAATGAGTTCGGGTTGCCAGTTTTTTACTTTAAAGCAGTTAGGAGATGATGCAAGAGAACATTTGGTTTCGACCGTTAGTTTGGATGGATTACCGACTAGCGGTATTATTTACAGTGATTATTCCTCTGGTGCTACTGGTTTGGGCTTTTGTGGAAAAAAGCGAGGCGGTGCAGAGGTTGATGATAATTTACTGGCGGGTTGCTAGTTTGTTAGCAATTACGATTTATTTGATGATCGGTAGTTGGTCAATTGGTTTTATTACGGCTTTTGCGTCGAGGTTATTAATTCCGGCTTCTTTGTGGTTTTGGCAGGATATTAATGAAGAGATTAATGATTTGCCAGAGCGAAAATTGAGGTTAGGTGTGACTTCTTGGCGATGGGCAATTACAGTTTACAGTTTGCTAGGAGCGATCGCACAAATTCCGTTCCTCCGTTGCGCGTTTTCGGCGGGGGCGATGAACGAGCAGTTTTGTCAAGTGTGGCAAGAACCACCTTTGTTATTTAAAGCATATTTCCACGCTAACAGTAAGGCGGGTTTTTTGGGATTTATTGGCTTAATAATGTTGATAATTTATGTAGCTTATTTTGGTTACTTTTTGTTTTTTAGATTGAGTAAACAAGGGCGATCGGCAATTGAACAATAGAGAAAGAAAACAGAAAGCTCCGAGAAAGTTTTGAGTTTTGTTAGCGTAGCGGTGCGTAGCACGTTCTAAAGTTTTGAGTTAAGGAGAAACTTCGATCGGGATTTACAGATTTACCAGATTTATTGATTAATCCTGCTCATCATGTCAATCCATAAATCCCGATCCAGTTTTGAGTTAATTAACTTCCCCTTGTCTCCTTGTCCCTTTGTAGCCCGATCGTTATGAGTGATTCTATTGGTAGACGCTTAGAAAAATATACGGAAAAACGTCCCCAAGAGGTTTTGCTAGTGAATGTGCAAATTGGAGATGTTGAAGACCAAATTGCGATTTTTAAGGGTTTTTCCAGTTCTTTAATGAATCCTACGGCTAACGATCCTGATGTTCCGGTATTGCCAGAAGAGGCAAAAATTATTAGTGTCGATCGCCTAGTCAGTCCCTATAATCCTGCAACACCTCGCTATATTCAAAAAGAGCTATCTTGGGAAAATATGGAAGCTCTATTATTAGAAGTGGGAGTTTGATTTAGGCAACAGGGAACGGGAAGAGAAAAAACTCGGTTATATTCATAAGTTTAAGAAACATTATAAACAATTAAAAATGTTTGAAATAAACAAAATAGCGGATAAATTTTGTTTTATTTATAAAGGAATTTAAAGAGTAAGTATCCCAAATATGTGATAAAAGTTACGATTTTTTGGCGAAGAATCGGTAATTTTTCATCTAATGTCACAAAAATAGCTTGGTTACTCTCAATATATGCAAAAATATCTTTATAAAAAAATGTCTAAATAAGACATATCCTCGATTAAGATTGAGTCAAATAGTCAATCGGAACAAGTAAAAAGTATTTAACTACTTTAGACTCGCTCCCGAAAGTGCTATCCTCCACTAGTAAGTGTGATGTGTGGAGTGACTTTAGCTTATGGTTTCAACCCCTGTTAAAACTCAGTCTTCTGGACGCTCTGAATTAGGATTATCTCTAGTACCGACAGTCAAATCGCCGCAAGCTAGCCCTAACAATGGATACCATTCTATTGCTCTGCCATCGACGGCTTTATTTGGCACTGATGGGATTAGGGGGAAAGTTGGGGACTTGTTAACTGCGGAACTCGCCTTACAGGTAGGGTTTCATTGCGGTCAAGTGTTGCGATCGACCTTTTCTCACCAAGAAAGTGGTACTGGAACAGTAATTGTTGGTCAAGATACGCGCAATTCCAGCAATATGTTAGCAATGGCTTTATCTGCTGGTTTAACTGCTGCTGGTTTGGAAGTTTGGGATTTAGGTATCTGTCCAACTCCAGGTGTAGCTTATCTGACTCATGCGGCGGGTGCTTTGGGCGGTGTGATGATTTCCGCTAGCCATAACCCACCAGAGGATAATGGAATTAAAATTTTTGGCCCTAGTGGTACTAAACTGAGCAAGGAATTACAAGCAGAAATTGAAGCTGGATTGCGCGGAAAGCGCGAATTTTCCGCAACTACTGGGAACAGCTGGGGTAAGCACTACCAGCGACAAGATTTATTGCAAGATTATGCTGCTTCATTGACTGAACCATTGCAAGCTGGTTTAGATTTGCGGGGAATGCGAGTGGTGCTAGATCTGGCTTGGGGTGCGGCTGTGGGGATAGCGCCAGAAGTGTTTGCAGCTATGGGTGCCGAGGTGATTTGCTTGCATGAAGCGGCGGATGGCGATCGCATTAATGTTAATTGCGGTTCTACTCATTTGGGTGCGTTGCAAGCAGCTGTGAAAACTCATCAAGCTGATATGGGTTTTGCTTTTGATGGAGATGCCGATCGCGCTTTGGCTGTAGACTCTCAGGGGCGCATTGTTGATGGAGATTACATTCTCTATTTCTGGGGACAACATTTGGCGAAGGCGCAAAAGTTACCCGGAAATATGATTGTGGCTACGGTGATGGCTAATTTGGGTTTTGAACTGGCTTGGAAACATTTAGGCGGTCAGTTTTTGCGGACAGCTGTGGGCGATCAATATGTTCACGCGGAAATGGTGCGTCAGGATGCCATGTTAGGTGGCGAACAATCGGGACATATTTTATGCCGTCATTATGGAATTAGTGGTGATGGGTTGTTGACGGCGTTGCATTTGGCGGCGATCGTTAAACAAACCGGAACTTCTTTAACCCAAATGGTAGACCAAAGTTTCCAACCTTATCCCCAAATCCTCAAAAATGTGCGAGTGGAGGATCGGGAAGTACGTTTGAATTGGCAAAATTGTGATGCTTTGACTAATGCGATCGCCCAAGCAGAAAGCGCAATGGCAGGAGTTGGGCGGGTTTTAGTTCGCGCTTCTGGTACTGAACCTTTAATTCGGGTGATGGTGGAAGCCGCTAATGCTGAACTCACTAATCACTGGGCGGATCGATTAGTTCTGACTGTTCAACAACATTTACTTGCTTAAGTTACTGCTTTACTGAATAAATACTCAATTCTTTACGCCGTCGCAGTTGCAACTGCGACGGTCTTTTTAAATATTGGTATAGTAGTATACTTATGATAAAATGAGAATTAATTAAAATAATAAAAGTTTTAAGAATTAGCTTTTTAAGCATTTGATAAAGAATTTAAACCTTAAAAATTCATCCTTAAATTAAATTTATTGGACGTTTCAATTCAAATAAAATTTACGCGCGTATAGTTAACGGATAAATCTAAAAGGCAAGTGTGGAGCTTACAAATCTCCCGAATTAGCATTTGTTAAAGGTGTAATTATGGTGGGTTCTATATCCCTGGTAAGTAATTTATCGTCTGGATTAAAGTGTAAAAAACAGTTAGTAAATCTAGAAATTAAAGACCCTTATAAAAGGAGTGTAATCTTGCAAAAAGTAATTGCGCGGATTTGGAACGCTTCTGAAAGTTTAGGAATACAAAGTTGTGCGCCAATAGCAGTTGCATTAGAAGAAATTGCTAAGTTATTAAATATAGAACGTTGTAGTTTTTTTTGGTATTTAGAAAATACTAAACAAATTAAAGTAATTCACGAGTGGGTGGCTGAAAAACAAAAGTTAGTGTCAGGGGAATGTAGCTCATTAGAAATATTTACTGGTGCAGCTAGTGCTTTAGAAAAAATTGCTTCAGAAGCTAGTAATGATTTAATTTTTATTAAATGTGGAACCGATGCAATGTTGGCATCTTTTGAGGCGATCGCGCAAATAATGGGGCAGCATAAAAATACGCGATCGCGGCGCAAAAGAGAAGAACAAAGTTGTTTAGAAAAGAAAGATTTTGCTCAATTAATAATTCCTGTTTATCGTGATACTACAGAAGAAACTTTTCCCGAAAACTCGCTAGGATTAATTGCTTGCTACTGTTCCCATCCGCGTCATTGGAGTGCAGGTGAGCTTGATTTTTTACAGTTAATTGCTCAACAATTAGCGATCGCGATTCGTCAATCCCAAATTTACGAACGTAGCCAGAGACAAGCACAAAGAGAAAAACTAATTAATCAAATAACTAGCCAAACTAGGCAAAGTTTGGATTTAGAAAATATTTTAAATTCAGCGATCGCACAGCTGTTAGATGCGTTAGAAGTCGATCGCTGTTTAGTGCATTTAGTAGAAACTGTCAGCACGGCAAAAACGGACGTTAAATCTAATATTTTTTTAGGAAACAATCATGCCGAGTTGACAGATACTCAAACAAAAAACTTTTGGAAAACAGCCCATCAAATAGCTTATCGCCGCCAGCATTTATATGAAGTGTATCGGGAACCTTTTCCGGCTTCTTTAACTGATTTTGACACTCAAGGGCCAATTACTCAATGGGTAATTCAACATCGACAATCAGTGGTAATTAATGATATTGCTCAGGATACGCGAATTGGAGAACAAAATGAAGAATACCAAAAAGCGGCGATTAAATCTTCTTTAGTTATTCCCGTGCAAGCAAATAATGTCTTACACGCAATTCTTTATCTTAATCAATGTGCTTACAATCGCTATTGGACAAAAAGCGATTTAGAATTAGCAGAAGCAGTGGCAAATCAATTAGCTATTGCTATTCATCAAGCTTGTTTATATGCTCAAAGTCGGGCGGCGATGGAACGAGAATCTCTATTAAGAGTAATTAGTAACCAAATTCGTCGCACCTTAGATTTAAAGACAATTTTACAAACAACAGTTAAGCAAGTACATAATTTTTTAGGTACGGATCGAGTAGCAATATATCAGTTTACTGAAGGATCTCTAGGTGAATTACTGGTACAAGAATTGAAAGAAAGTTGCTCATGTAATGAGCAAGAAATCAGCAATAATAGTTGTTTTCTGCACAATTATTTTTATCCATATCAGGGGGAAGTAGTGCAGATCATTAATGATGTGGCTAATGCGGATATTAGCGATCGCCATTTAGTATTTTTGCAGCAATTACAAGTGCAAGCAAGTTTAGTTGTACCGATTATGAAAACTGAGGAAGTAGGAGAAAAAAATGCCGAAATCAAAGCCAATCAAATTTGGGGATTATTGATTGTTCAAGAGTGTAGTCTACCGCGAGTTTGGCAAGACACGGAAGTGGAATTATTGCAACAAATTAGTACACAGTTAGCGATCGCCATTCAACAAGCAGAACTTTACAAACAAAGCCAAACTGCTGCTGCTACTGCTCAAAAGAAAGCCGCAGCTTTGCAACAAGCTTTGTATGACTTGCAACAAACTCAAGCCCAACTAATTCAAACCGAAAAAATGTCTAGTTTAGGACAATTAGTAGCTGGGGTAGCCCATGAAATTAACAATCCAGTTAACTTTATTTATGGCAATTTAACTTATATTAATAATTATAGCAAAGACTTACTAAAAATCATCAATCTTTATCAAAAAACTTATCCCAATGCTAACTCAGAAATCCAAGAATGTGAGGAAGAAATAGATTTAGAATTTTTGATGCAGGATATGCCAAAAATTCTATCTTCCATGAAAGTAGGGACCGATCGCATTCGTCAAATTGTCCTAAGTTTGCGGAATTTCTCGCGAGTTGAACAAGCAGAAATGAAAGCAGCGGACATTCATGAAGGCATTGAAAGCACTTTATTAATCTTGCAAAATCGGTTCAAAGCTAACGGTAAAACTTCGCAAATAGAACTAATTAAAGAGTACGGGAAAATACCTTTAGTAGAATGTTTTGCTGGACAATTAAATCAGGTATTTATGAATATTATCAGCAATGCCATTGATGCTTTAGAACAGAAAACAGGCAAAGATAACTTCTCGCCTACAATTACAATTCGTACAGAATTGTATGATAATGATTCTATTATTGTCCGCATTGCCGACAATGGCTCTGGCATACCCGCCAAAGCCAAAAAACGATTATTTGATGCTTTTTTCACCACTAAACCAGTCGGTAAAGGCACAGGTTTAGGCTTATCAATTAGCTACCAAATTGTAGTAGAAAGACACCAAGGAAGGCTGTGGTGCGAGTCAACATTAGGAGAAGGCACAGAATTTTTTATCAAGATTCCTTTAGTGCAGTCAACTTAAATTATCAGTTAGTTGTAAGCACTTCAGTGCTTGCTTTGGTAGCTAAAAGGACTGAAGTCCCTACAACAAACCGACTGAAGTCGTTACTACGAACAGATTTATTCACCAGTAATTGAAAGGGCATCAACCCAAACTTTGGGGCAAACTCCACTGGTGGTTAATTCTGCTTCTTTTTCCACAAAAACGATCGAATTTAAAACTTGCAAAAAATCTCCCGCAACAGTCGCCGCATCAACACTGATTAACTCACCATTTTTGATCATCCAACCATCAAAAGGTAGAGAAAAAGAACCTTGTACAGCTTTAACTCCAGCATGAAAAGCCTTTAATTGATCGATGTAAATCACATTATCGGCACTTTCTATGCTTAATTCTTGCTCAGGTTGTACTTCCGAAAAAACATGATAAAAGTGCGGGCTAACTGTTACTTTTGCGCCGATATTTGCATTGCCCGTAGGCTGTGCATTTAATCTTTTTGCAGTACCAGCACTATGAATTAAACCAGTCAAAACACCATTACTAATGATAGAAATTCTCCTGGTTGGTGTACCTTCATCATCAAAAGTTTCTGCGCCAACATTGCTGGGATGTAACGCATCATCGCAGACAGAAAGTAAAGGAGAAGCAATTTTCATCCCCAAAGTTTCTGGAGTAGAAAGACTTTGCTTATCGAGAATATCTTGAGCATTGAAAATGTTGGAAAAAGCATTTAACAAACTCAAGAAAGCTTTGCCCGAAAAAACTACTTGGTATTTACCCGTTTTGACTTTTTCATAATTCAAGTGACTGATAGTTTTTTTCGCTGCTTCTTCCAAACAACCTGAAATATCTAGTTCTTCTAAACTATGACTAATTCTCACTGCACCAGCACTACGAGGTTTTTTATCTTCCTGCTCAGTTTTGGTGGAAAGATAGATAGAAGAAAGAGTATGAGATTCGTTTCTGACGGAACCTTCACTGTTAACATAAAATCTGTCAACATCTCTTTGCGCTAAACCATTGTAAGGCACACTGGTAATTGCTGGATGAGCAGAAATTAACTCTTTTTCTGCTGCTAATAAAGTTTCAATTAGTTTAGCTGCTGGTGCTTGGGTTGCTTTTTCTGTGGGTGAATGACTAATGGGAATAGTTGCTTCGGGGCTAAAGTCGGGAATGTTTTCTTTTGCACCAAAAAAACTCGCTTCGTAAGCAGTTTTTAAAGCTAATTCAATCCCCAAAGGATCGACATCTGAAGTACTAGTAACCCCTAAAGTTTGTTCGTCATTCCAAACCCTAACCATGACACCGGAACGACTAGAGGCATTAACTTGTTTCGGTTCTCCTTGATCTACTTGTACGCTGGTTTCATCAACAGTAGAACCGTAAATATCGAACTTTTTAATTCCCAATTTATGAGCAATTTCTTGAGCGTATCCCGCAATTTCTTGAGTACTTGGCACAACTTTCTCCCTTTAAATTCACATTACCAAATTTTAGATTTCAGACTCATTAAATAAATCTCTTGCACGAATCAGTTATCCCATCTGTGTTCATCTGTGTTTATCTGTGGACATCTGTGGTTTTATTCTTAATCCTCAATTCATGCAAGAGGTATAATCTAAAATTCCCTTAGCGTCCGCCGACAGTAATAGAATCAACCTTAATATGTGGTTGTCCAACTGTTACGTAAACGCTGCCACTAATGGAACCGCAAAAACCAGAAGCTAGTTCTAAATCTCTAGAACTCATGGAAATTTTGTTCATAATTTCCTTAGCTTCACCAATCAAAACTGCACCTTTTAAAGGTTTAGTAATTTTGCCATTTTCAATTAGGTAAGCTTCATCAACTCCGAAGTTAAATTCGCCTGTTGCGCCGACGCTACCGCCGCCCATTTTCTTACAGTAAATGCCTTTATCTACGGAATTAAACAAGTCTTCTAAGGCATAATCTCCGGGTGCAATGTAGGTATTTCGCATCCGAGAAGCAGCAGCATAAGTGTATCCTTGTCTTCTCCCACTTCCGGTTCTAGGATGTCCAGTTCGCATGGAACCTGCGCGATCGGCAATAAAATTCTTCAAAATGCCATTTTCGATCAATAATGTTCTTTGGGTAGGCATTCCTTCGTCGTCCATGTCGATCGTTCCGAAGGCATTTTGCGATCGACCTTCATCCCAAGCAGTTAAATTTTGGTGAGCAATCTTTTCGCCTTTCTTGTCAATAAAAGGCGTAGTTTTGCGTTCAATTTGAGTAGTTTCGAGCAAATGTCCGCAAGCTTCATGGAAAATCACGCCGCCGAAAGCATTTGCCATAATAATCGGATAAGTTCCCGATTCTACATAATCAGCATAAAGCATTTTTCCGGCTGATTCTGCTACTTCTTCCGAGTCAGCTTCATAATTCCAATTCCGCAAAAAGTTAGCATCTCCCGTATTACCGGAACGCTTACCAATGGAAGAACGATTAGCACCATCAGCACACAAAAGATTGTAACCAACTGATTGAGTTAAGCGAATATCACGGGCGAAAGTTCCATCACTTGCAGCGACTAAAACTTCTTGCCAATCTCTAAAATAAACGGCGCGTCGAGATTGAACGTGATTAGCTTTTTGTTTAAGTTTGGCATTAGCATCAAGCAGAACTTCGCTCATTTCTTGCATTGAGCTAAATTGAGAATTCCAAGTATCTTTGTTGTTTTTGATCGCGTAATCTCGGAGTAATTCTAAGTTAATTTCTGGAACGTATGAATTAGGTGCGGGAAGAATTAATCCTTGAATCGAAAGTGCTTTTTCTAATGCTGCTTTTAGTCCTGAAAATGATAGGTCATTGGTGCTAACATAACAATCAGATTGTCCGCGAAAAACTCTCACACCTGCGCCTGTAGAAAGTTTGGGTGAGATGCTAGTGATAGCGTCATCTTCTGCTAAACAGCTAATGTAATTGACTCGTTCTAAAAAGAATTCGATAAAATCTGCACCAGCAGCACGTCCCAATCCTAGCAATGTTGCTAAGGGTGCTTCCCAACTTTCATCAAAGCGATCGCGTGTGGGATTATATATCAAGCTGGGCAATTCTTTGGTCAAAAGTATCGAGGTTGCTAGCATGGGTATTCTGGTTTTAGGGAATCTGTGAACTGAGGCATCCTACTTTTAATTAGTGTAACAAATTTATTTTTTTATGAACCGCAAAGGACGCAAAGGACGCAAAGAAGAAGAAAAGAAAGAGGTTAAAGAGAGTTTTTATCTTAGTTCATCTATGATTAAAACATTTAAGAATATCTACATTTTTGTTTTTCTTTCCTTCCTGTCCTTTGCGTCCTTTGCGGTTAAAAAAACAAAATCAAATAGAACTGCTATAATTATCTTCTATTTTTCCTTCTGCTTCATGGACTATTGCTCTTAGTTTATCTATTATAGTGCGATCGACATTTGACCACAAACCTCGTTGATTAGCTTCTAACAATCTTTCTGCCATATCTCGCAACGCCCAAGGGTTTTTTTGCTCAATAAATGCTTGGACTTCAGGGTTAAATAAATAGTTTTCTGCTACTCCTTGATACATGAAGTCTTCGACACAGTTTGCTGTCGCATCGTAAGCAAATAAATAATCAACTGTTGCAGACATTTCAAAAGCGCCTTTGTAACCGTGACGCATTACGCCAGCAATCCATTTTGGGTTAATGACACGGGAACGATAAACTTTCGCAATTTCCGCTTTTAATTGTCTAACTTTTGGGTTTTCGGGAATGGAATTATCACCGAAATAAGTTTGGGGGTTTTTGCCAGTTAAAGCGCGAACTGATGCAGTTAAACCGCCTTGAAATTGATAGTAATCATCGGAATCTAATAAGTCATGTTCCCGGTTATCTTGGTTGTGTAATACTATTTGCATTTGGCGCAACCTTTCGGCAAAAGCTTCTGGTGCTGAAATCCCCCCTAACCCCCCTTGATAAGGGGGGGAATTTTTGCTAATGCTAGTATAAGCGTAACTACTCCAGTTAATATAAGCACGGGCTAAATCTTGCTCATCTTGCCAATTTTGGCATTCAATTAAACCTTGTAAACCTGCACCATAAGCACCTGGTTTGGAACCGAAAATCCGAAATTGCGATCGCATTTTTGCCTGTTCTTCACTCAACCCAGCATTTACCCAAACTTCAGTTTCTTGCTTTACTTTTGCTGCTAAAGGGTTATCTTCCGGCGACTCATTTAATGCTGCAACTGCGGTTACTGCTTGGTTAAATAAATCAATTAAATTGGGAAAAGCATCGCGGAAAAAACCCGAAATTCGCAAGGTGACATCAACACGAGGACGACCTAAAACTGAGATTGGTAATATTTCAAAATCTACCACTCGCCGCGCTACACCATCCCAAATTGGACGCACTCCTAATAATGCTAACGCTTCTGCTAAATCATCGCCACCCGTTCGCATTGTGGAAGTTCCCCAAATAGATAAACCGAGAGTTTTGGGATATTCTCCATTTTCTTGAGTGTATCTTTCTATTAATACTTCTGCCGCTTTTCTGCCAATATCCCAAGCGGTTTCTGTGGGAATGGCGCGAATATCAACCGAGTAAAAGTTGCGTCCAGTTGGTAATACTTCCGGGCGGCCTCTTGTAGGTGCGCCTGAAGGTGCAGGAGGAATAAATTTACCGTCTAAACCTTGTAATAAATTAGTGATTTCTTGTTGGGTTTTCTGTAATGCGGGGAGTAGATAATCACCGATCCAAGTTAACTCTTTTTCGGTCATTTGTCCGATGTCATTGGTCATTTGTCCTTGGTTTTCGATTAGCTTTTCTACTAAGTTGGCGGCGTGTTCTTCCAAAAGTTCCACTACATCACCCACAGTCCGACATTCTCTACCAATGACAAATGAAGAATGACTAATAACTAATGAAAAATCATCTGTTAAAGGATCAATTTCTAAACCCCAATCTTTAGCAATGGCGCGGGTTAATCCAATGCGGTTACTACCAGGATGTCGCGCAATAGCAACGATTAAATCTCTTAATTGTCTCCCTTGGGGACATTGACCAAAAATATGCAAACCATCCCGAATTTGCGCTTCTTTCAATTCACACAAATAACCGTCCATTTTGGGAATTATCGATGTTAATTCCTCAGTCCCCAATCTTGTAGGACAGGCATCTTGCCTGTCATCCAATTCCAATTGCAAATTCTCTTCTAATATTAGTTGCGAAATCCGATCGCAAATCACCCCCAACCGAGAAGGGTCTAAATTTTGCGCCTCATAATACTCATCAATTAAATTCTCTAACTTATGCAAATTTCCATATAATTCTGCCCTCGTCATCGGCGGCGTTAAATGATCAATAATCACCGCTTGGGCACGACGTTTTGCTTGCGAGCCTTCACCAGGATCGTTAACAATAAAAGGGTAAAAATGTGGAATTGCGCCTAATGCTACTTCCGGGTAACAATTACTGGAAAGGGCGACACTTTTACCAGGCAACCATTCCAAATTACCATGTTTTCCCACATGAACGATCGCATCCGCAGCAAAATGCTTTCTCACCCAATAATAAAAAGCTAAATAATCATGGGTTGGTTCTAAATCTGGCGCATGATAATTTAAACTAGGATCGAGATCGTAACCCCGACTTGGTTGAATTCCCACAAAGATATTACCTAACTGAATTCCCGGAATGGGAAAATCTTTAACTTCAGCAATCCCCCATCTTTCAATTATGCCCTGCTGCACAGACAAAGGCAGATGGGAAAAATACTCTTGATATTCTGTTAAAGATAACACTTGATTTGGCGATCGCAATTCCTTTCCTTCCAAATCGTTAGTAATTCCCGAAATTAACCTATTAATTAAATCATCGCCATTTTCTGGTAAATTCTCTACATCATAACCAGCATTTTGTAAAGCTTCCAGGATTTCCACACAACTAGCAGGAGTATCCAAACCTACACCATTTGCTAACCGTCCATCGCGAGTTGGATAGTTAGCTAAAATTAAAGCAACCTTGCGTTTAATCGGAGTTTTTCGCCGCAAATTTACCCAACTCGCTGCTAACTCAGCAACAAAATTAATTCTGTCTAAATTGGGTTGATATCCAACTACATCTGTTTCTAAACTAGGATGTTTCGATTGTACCGCCTTAAAAGAAACTACCCGACTAATAATTCTCCCATCTACTTCTGGTAACGCCACATTCATCGCCATATCTCTCGGCGAAAGTCCCTGAAAACCCGATTCCCATTGTTCCTCAGTTCCTCCACTAAAAATCACTTGCAAAACAGGAACATCTGAAAAATGTTGTGTTACTTCAAAGTTGTTAATTGCCCGTTCAAAATTATTAACTGAAAAGCTGGTAGTATTGAGTAATAGTTGAATTGATTCAGCATCTTTTGGCTGAAAATATTCTGCTAAATCAGCTTGTACATCGGGGTCTCGCAAAGAGGAAACAAAAACTGGCACAGGCGCTAAATTTTGTGTCATTAAAGCATGACATAAAGCATCAATTGGGGCTGTATTTCCTGCTAAATAATGAGCCCGATAAAATAAAACACCAATTTTAGGAATTAAACTTCTGTCTTTATCTGCAATGCCTGAGTTTACTTGCTGCCAATCATAAATTCCGACTCGCGGAACTTCCTGTGGTGGTGGGGGATTGTAACTTTTTTGCCAGCAAACATCAACAACAAATTTCAAAGCATTAACAAAATTGTTGACACCGCCCTCACTAAAGTAGCGCCACAACTGATTTACTGCGATCAGGGAAACATTAGAATGACTGATTAAATCGGGGTCTGGACGGTCATCACCTGGGATTATAATAAGTTTTGCCCCTGTTTGTTGTGCTGTTTCTCGCACCACTTCCAAACCATAAGACCAGTAAGAACGTCCTCCAAGTAGGCGAATAATAATGATCTGGGCCTTTGCTAATACTTGAGTGGCGTAAGTATCAATACTCAGTTGTTGCTGTAATTGTAAAAGATTGACGACTCGCAGTTGGGGAAAATCTGCTGGAAGTTTGCCCACAGCCGCTGCTAAAGTTTGAATATCCGTATCCGCAGCCGTAAGGAATAGAATAGGAGCAGGTGTTTGATCGATGAAAATGACTCCCTCTTCTTGAAAATTCCATCCACCTGGAGTAGCAGCTAAACGATGCACTATTTTATCCTCAATGATTACGGTTTTTTACAAGCTTTCGGCTATACATTAGTTAAAGAAACTGTTTATACTTGTCGCCATCGTGGTAAATATGCTCTACTTAATCCATGATCGATAATTGAGAACCACGATCGGAGTCTTATTTAGCAAAGCCTACTGCTTCCTTATGTAAACGGCTAAAATGCTGAGTTACCAAAATTTTATTTTACGTCGGAATCTATCGCTTACCTCTTTTAATGGACTGCGAACCGTTTTTGAGCAAATGGCACAAAGGGTCGGAGAAGGTTATTTGCTGTTGACGGAAGATGTGCTATCTACCTTGACAGTTAGACCACAACAAATAGAAGAAAAATTTATTTTGTTGGTGTCAGAACAGTTTAGTGGTTTAGTGGTAGCAACACAACGGTTGGAAGAGATTTCTTGGGAAGAATCCGAGGACAAATTATACCAGGTTGGATTAACTTTTGCACCAGAAGCGATCGCCGAATTTATCGCTCAGTTGAGTAATTTCCTTAAAGATTATTCTATTGCTGAGAAAAGTCTTCAACAAGCAAGTCAATTTCTGCGCCCCAACGATGTTAATCTTCAGAGCGAATTTACTCTTGCTCTGCTAGAAATCATCACAGACGATCGTCAAAAAGATTTGCATAACGATCCAATATATCCGTTTGTTTCTGTTTGTCAACCTGTGCATGAAGCTTTAAAACAACAGGTGGAACAAGAGAGATTATTGAATCAGGTAACAACCCAAATTCGTGATAGTTTAGAATTACCTGTAATCTTAGAAACAGCGGTTGAACAGGTGAGGATATTTTTACAGGCAGATCGCTTGTTAATATATCAGTTCCAGCAACCTTTATCTTCAGTAAAACACTTAGAAATTAACGAACAAGATATTTTAGATTTTTATGAACTAGCAGCAAAACAAGAATTACATCCTGAAGAATCGAATGTAATTGAAACAGAAAATGACCATAAACTAGAGCATGACTTTGAACAGGAAGTTAGCGATCGGAAAATTTGGGGACGAGTTACTTATGAAGCAAGAGATTCTGATGATATACCTTCTGTGTTAGGTTTTTCGGAAGAAGAAAATTGTTTTAGTTATGTACCGAACTGTCGAGAAAAATATCGGAAAGGCTTCACTTTAGCAGTCAAAGATGTTGAAAATGCTTACATTTTTAATCCCTGCATATTGAATTTAATGCGGCATTATCAAGTAAGAGCCAAGTTAGTTGTACCCATTTTAATTCAAGAACAACTTTGGGGTTTATTAATTGCTCACCAATGTTTTGCACCGCGCCAATGGCAGGATAATGAGAAAAAATTCCTCACACATATTGCCGAACATTTGGCGATCGCAATTTACCAAGCACAACTTTATGCCGAAGTTCAACAACAAAAAGAAACATTAGAAAAAAGGGTGATCGATCGCACCCAAGAACTCCATGATGCCATGCTTTTGGCACAATCAGCTAATCGCGCCAAAACCGAATTCCTAGCCACAATGAGCCATGAACTACGCACACCTTTGACCTGCGTAATCGGCTTATCTGCTACCCTATTAAGATGGTCTTTTGGGCAACTAAGTCAAAAACAAAGAGACTATTTACAAAGCATTCACGACAACGGCGAACATCTCCTCGAATTAATCAACGATATTTTAGAATTATCTCAATTAGAAGCTGGGAAAACAGTCTTAAATATCAGCGAATTTTCGCTCTCGCAATTAGCAAATCAAGAAATGACTAACTTGAAACAAAAAGCTAACCAAAGAGGAGTAGAATTAGCAGTAGCAATTAAACTTGATTCCCAACAAGACCGCTTTTTAGCTGATGACAGAAGAGTGCGGCAAATTCTCTACAATTTATTGAGTAACGGCATTAAATTTACTCCCGAAGGAGGTAGGGTAATTTTGCGAGTTTGGCGAGAAGGAAATCGCGCCGTTCTGCAAGTAGAAGACACAGGTATAGGTATTCCCGAACACCAACGACATTTGCTTTTCCAAAAGTTCCAACAATTAGATAGTTCTTACCATCGCCAATACGAAGGAACGGGATTAGGATTAGCTTTAACTAAACAATTGGTAGAACTTCATGGCGGGAGAATTGAAGTAAACTCCACTGTTGGCGTTGGTTCAATTTTTACAGTTTGGTTGCCCAAACAACAAGACCCTATTACCGCCCCAAAAAGCGAATCTCAAAGATCATCAGCTTATTCTAAAGAAGGAGCATTAATCAATCTAAACTTTCCCGCAGGAATAATTGTTGTTATTGAAAATCATGAAGAAACAGCTACTTTAATTTGTGAAATTTTAACTGCTGCTGGTTTTCAAGTAGTATGGTTATTAGAACCATCTACGGCAATGAAGCAAATAGAAATATTACAACCTTTAATTGTGATTTTAGACTTGCATATTTCTGGAACTAATGGCAAAGAAATAGTTGAACAAATTCGCAACTTAACCGCTATGCAGGATGTAAAAATTCTAGCTTTAACTAACAAAATATCATCTGATAGTCTAGTTTTAGGAGCAAATAATTACTTACTTAAACCAATTTTACCCCAAAATTTACTACACAAAATTCAACTACTAATGGCTAATCCTGTAAATGAATAAAAACTCATTACAATCATTAAATAAAAGTTTAATAGTTTCCTGTCAAGCGCCTGTAGAATCTCCTCTGCACGATCCTTATGTAATTGCAGCAATGGCAAAAGCAGCTATACTCAGTGGCGTAGCAGCAGTGAGAATCGATACTCCAGCACATATAACAGCAGTCCGCCAAAAAATATCAACCCCAATTATTGGACTTTGGAAACAACAAATCCCTGGCTATGATGTGTATATTACCCCACAATTTCATCATGCAGAAGCGATCGCCAAAGCCGGAGCAGATATCATAGCAATTGATGCTACCTTGCGAGAACGTCCCCATCAAGAACAACTAACCACAATCATTACCCGCATTCACCAAGAACTAGGTAAATTAGTCATGGCAGATATCGACACCATAGAAGCAGCAATCGCCGCTGCTAATGCGGGTGCAGATATTGTCGGTACTACCCTTTACGGCTACACAAACCAAACAAAACACCTCTCCCCCCCAGGCTTTCAACTATTAGCAGAAATGGTAGAAAAACTCCAAGTTCCCGTAATTTGTGAAGGCGGAATCTCCTCCCCAGAAATGGCAAAACAAGCCCTAAAAATTGGCGCTTTTGCCGTAGTCGTCGGCACTGATATTACCGGAATTGATGCCAAACTTAAAGCTTATTTGAGGTGAAGAAAGGCAGAAGGCAGAAGGCAGAAGGCAGAAGGGAAGAAAAGCAGAAGGCAGAAGTCAAAATTCTCCTTGTCCCCCCATCTCCCCATCTCCCC
>NZ_JADEWG010000124.1 GCF_015207735.1 [Phormidium] sp. LEGE 05292 | reverse complement strand
CAGCTGGGGACTAGGGACTGGGGACTGGGGACTGGGGACAAGGGGACAAGGGGACAAGGAGAATTTTTATCTTCTGCCTTCTGCCTTCTGCCTTCTGCCTTCTGCCCCCATCTCCCCCCTACGGCTTTAACTGACTAATTGCCGCTTCAACTTGTTGGGCTCTTTCGTTGTTGCCTTGGCTTAAATAGAGACTGCGGGCATGGTTAAAAAATGTGAGTGCTTCTTTAACCTTTTTTTGTCTACTGAAAGCTACACCCAAATTGTAATAAGCGTTGGCATTTTGTTTGTCTAATGTGAGGACGCGCCGATAAATAGTAATAGCTTGGGGAAGTTGCTGTTGTTGTAAGTAAATTTCACCAACTCCAGAAAGTGCTTCTACAGATCTCGGTTGAATTGCTAAGACGCGCCGATAAGCAGTTAAAGCGGGAGCAATTTGATTATTGGCACGAAAAACATTAGCTATTTCTAAATGAAGATTTGGGTTACGACTGGCTAGTTGAGTTGCTCGCTGTAATGCTGCTATTCCCCCACTTTTATTCCCTTGTTTAAATAACACAGACCCTAATTTAAGTTGCAAATCTGGATTATTAGGGGCGTATGCAACACCTCGCTGTAAAATTTCTACTGCTTCTGGTAAACGATTTTGCTCTGTTAGCATCGCTGCCATTAATTTGTAAGCTTGCCAATTTTTGGGATCGAGAGCAAGAACTTGTTGATAGGCTGCTGTTGCTCCTGCGAAATCGCCTTGACGGAACAACACAGTAGCTAATCCTACATGAGCATTGACATTATTTTTGTCTATTTCTGTGGCGCGTCGGTAAGCTTCGGCTGCGCCCTTATTGTCTCCTAAATTACCCAGACAAAATCCGATCGCTGAGTGTAATTCTGGGTTTTTCTTATCTAACTTTATTGCTTTGCGATAATGCTCGATCGCTTCTGAGAAATTTCCCCGTCGCGCATAAATAAAACCAATTGCTGCATAAATGCGAGGATCTCTGTCCTCTAATTTAGCTGCTTGTTGATATGTGGCTAATGCACGCTCCATCAGCCCTGTCCGTTCCAAAATTTGGGCTTCACGCAACAGTTGTTCCACTTCGCTATTTGCGGAAGTTTGGTTGTCTGAAACTGGGGGGTTTTCATTTGAAGAAGCTAATTGCGGTGTCGTTACCGCTAACCCTCCCAATAGCAAGAGACTGACTATCAAGTAGTTCTGCTTTTGCTTTTGCATAGTAGATTTTTCCTCTGATTCTGCCATTGTGAGAGTATTGATATCACTTTGAGATATTGAACCAGAAATTGTGCAATTTTGATACCCTGGAGAAGGAATTAATTTTATTTATTGCAACTACCAAAGCGGTTTATTGTATCATTTTTTTCTTGAGAGGTAGAGGAATGATTATTACTACAACTGATGTAATTCAAGGCGCTCAGATTGATGCTTATTTGGGAATTGTAACGGCTGAAGTTGTTTATGGCACTAATGCTTTGCGTGATTTTTTTGCCGGAATTCGTGATATTGTTGGTGGACGTACTGGCAGTTACGAGCAGATTTTTGAAAAAGGTCAGCGGGAGGCGATCGCAGAACTGCAAAGACGGGCTCAGAGTATGGGTGCTAATGCAGTTATTGGTGTAGAGGTAGATACAGGTACAATTAATGTCGATCAAAAAGGGGCTTTGCTACTGATTACTGCGATCGGTACAGCCGTTAAACTGCGATAAATTTTGTCTGTTTGCCGAATTATTTTGCATAATTAAATTTTTCAATTCTCAGGAGCTTGAGCAATGGTACTCCTAGTTACTATTAAGAAACTCCTGAAATTTGCAGATATTTTCCTACTTCTTTAGATAGAGTAAATGATTCCTACCCTTGATAGATATTCTTTTGCATTGATCGGCTTAATGTGTAACTAAATTAGTTAATACTTTTTAGCTTAAAAGTCGATCGCGAAGAAAATAAGGGAGGAATAAATTATGGCTTATGGAAATCGGCCACCAGATGTTGTCGATCCAGTGGTAACAAATCGAGTAATTGATTATCACGATCGCGTGAGATGGGGCCCAATAATTGCAGGTATTTTAATTGCCTTAGCAACACAATTAGTCTTAAGCTCTTTAGGTGCAGCTATTGGTTTGAGTAGTATAGCTAACTCAGGCGCTCCCAGGTCTAATGCAGGCGATGTGGGAGTTGGGGTTGGTATTTGGTCAATTATTAGTTTATTAATTGGGTTATTTGTAGGCGGTTGGATAACAGCACGTACTAGTGGCCCGATGAATAGAAATACAGCCCTTTTAAACGGTGCAATTCTTTGGGCAGCAACCCTAGCAATTGGTTCTTGGCTAATAGCAAATGGAGTAGCAGGTACATTTGGAATTGCCGCTTCTAACGCTGGACAAGTAATTAATCAAGCCCGTATAACTGGTAATATTCCTAATCAAGTACCCGGAGTAACTGCTCAACAAGCTCGTGATATTGCAGCTAATGCAGCTAAAGCTGGTTGGTCATTTTTATTTGGTTCTTTGTTAGGTTTACTAGCATCAATGGGTGGAGCAGCTGTAGGCGCTCGTAGTCCTCGGACTTACAATGCTAATTACAATCCTAATTACACACCATAGAATTTATCTAGTAAGTTTGCCAAGTCAATCAAACCTTCTTACCATTAAAATCACCGGAAAAAGGTGATTTTTTTGTAATAAGTGGTATGGTAGGGGCGGGCTTAGCCAAAAAATGTCGGCTTACACAAACAATATTTGCACAAATCCTGCCCCTAAAATTAACAATATACACAACCGATGTGATAGAAGTAATTGACTCAAAATTACCTTTTTTTAAATCCTTTTTAAAAGTATCCAGCGTAGTTCCATTGGTGGTTTTTTACTAATAGGAAATAAATCACGACCCATTGCCCAATTGACATACCAAGTAGTTGGAGGCCATGCTTCTGGGGGTAAATGTTTTTGTTCGTATTCGATTACTGATTCGTCGGAAATAAGTTCTAAAGGTAAGTCTTCCATTGCTGTTTTTAGCTCTTTTCTGGTGATAATATAAGACCAGGAAACTTCGGACATTTCTTTTACAAAGTTATCTGGTTCATAATCATTAACTGCTAAAAAGGCGCTGAATAAAAGTAACCCGCCACTGCGTAAAGTGTCGCACATTTTGGCAAAGAATAAGCGGACTTGATCGATGTAACGAAAATGGGATAAAACTTCTGAGGCGATCGCTAATTTATAATGCGCCACTTTCATTCTTAAAAGTGGTTCTAAAATATCTCCTTGAAACAAATTTACTGGCAAGTTTTGGTTGTTTATTTCTGTAGTTAATTTTTCAATAAATGCGGGAGTAAGTTCGATCGCATCCACTGGATGACCTAACTTTGCCAAAGGAATAGTATTACGACCTGTTCCCGCACCAATATCTAAAATTTTCGTAGTTTCTGGCTCTCCTAATTGAGCAGCAATTGCCATTACTTTAGCATCTGGATGAGTACCAAATAAAGGTTCTTGGCGAATTTCCGGCCATTTTTGATACTTATCGGCAACTGATTCTACTAAAACTTTAGTATTTATTGTCACGCCACTTGCCAAACCTTTGGCTTCATCCGCAGGTAAAAAGCTGACTAATAAACGTGCGTGGGGTGAAAGTTTGTATCCTTCTGTTAAACCTTTAACAATTAATTCTTTTAAATTATTCAAGTTTTCATCAGTTAAATTTTGCCCTAATGTTTTGAGTAAATTATGCACTAACTGTAAGTATTCATCTAACACTGCTGGCACACAAGGTAAAGAAATTTCCCCGCGTACATTCATCAAACTTTTAACTTTTTCTATTAATGCTTGCTTTAAAAGTTTGGGGTCTGTTACTGTTAATTCGGTGTCCGTTTTTGGCTCACTTACTAAAGCTATTGGCTGAGTTTCTTGCAGGGATATGTTATCGTTAGCCATGATTAATTAAAAATCCCAAACCTAAATTATAAGATTTCCACTGTTCCGATTTGACCGTCAATTCGCACTAGTTGACCATCTTTTAACAGACGAGTTGCATCTTGAATATCCATAATAGCTGGAATACCATATTCACGAGCAACGATCGCACCATGAGATAAACGTCCTCCTACTTCGGAAATTAGTCCCCCCGCCCTGGCTAAAAGTGGTGCCCAACCAGAGTCAGTATAAGGCACAACGAGTATAGTTTCACGATTAATTTCCGGTACAGATTGCAAATTTCGCAACACTTTGACTCTTCCTTCTGCTTGTCCTGGACTTGCGCCTATTCCCTGTAAAAGTTCTGTTGGTTGTAAGGAAGCAGTTTTGAGAATGGTAATAGGTGGTGCATTTCCATACACTACAAAGGGTGTTGTTTCTAATTGTTGGTGTTGGGACAATTGCGATCGTCTTTTTTCAATTAATTGCGTTATTTTATTCGGTAATTCTCGGTCTGTTTCATTAATTATACGATGAATTTCTGATAACTCCAAGAAAAATATATCACCTGCTTCTTTCAGTAAACCTGATGACAACCAGATTCTTTCTAATTCTAGTAAACTCCACCTTAATTCAGCTAACAATTGGCTGTAAATTTCCGTAACTCTGCCTTTTAAATTTAACCGACGTTGCACTAATTTCGCTTGCCAAGTTTGAGTTTTTGGTAAGTTTACTGGGGGCGGTGGATTAACAATAAATTGAGCAAAAATTTCTCTAACATGATGCGATTCTTCTTTCCAAGTGGGAACAGCAATATCTGTAGCGACATCACTTAAATAACCATATCTTTCTAAAATTTGCTCAAATTCTTGTAAAATTTTTTGTCCTGATTCAGTTGTTGCTAAAGTATCAAGAATATTGGCAGTTTCTTCTGGGTTAATTCCTTGATTAATTAGTGATTTTCTGGCGATCGCAGCGAGTGCAGTCAAAGTTCGTAAAGAAGCAACTTCCGGCGTTTTCCCGGCATTCAATTCGGCATCTTTTACTCGAAAAATTGCTTTTCTGAGGGCGAAACTTAAAGGAGCAAGGATACTATAATAAGTAGCTTTGCGGAGTAATGCTAAAATAAAATCGATCCGGTTTAACAAAACTTGCGGATCGGGTGAACTTTCGGGAGTTTTCAACCTAGTTAAACCAGGGGTGAAATGTTGACGATCGTCCAGGACAAAATCCGCCGATAATCTTCTTTCCCTTTGCCATAACTTGAATAAACCGGGCACATTTCGCAAAGTGGAAATTAAAGGAGGTTTACTAAATTTCGCACCTCTAGTCAAAAACTCCAAACTTTCAGGAGGTAAACCCATTCTGCGGAAAATTTGCCCTAAAAGTGAAGCGTTAAAATAAGCGCGAGAATAGTGCAGCGTAGCAGTTTCATTAAAGTCTAATCCTTTAGCTCTTGTGCCCAAAACTATCGTAAAAATGTCGCCCCAAACGCCACAAGTTAGGGGACGATTAATTGACCAAGTTAAGGGACGAATTAATCCAGGAATCACTTCGGCGGCAATTTTTCTTGTCCAAATTGGGGATAAAGTAGTAATGGGACGAGATTGTAAGAGCCATAAACGATCGCCATCATAACTCCATTCAATATCTTGGGGAATCCCATGATAACGATTCTCCAATTCTCTCGCTAAAATCGCCACTTGGCGAATTAATCCTAATGGAACATCGCCTTCTCCTTGGACGGAAATTGATGATGAATCAGAGTTTTTTGCCGTTTCTAAATCGCTAATTGTCACCCGATATTGTTCCGGCGTAACTTGTCCTGAAACTATCTGAGAAGCACCACCTGGTAAAGCTTCTATGATTACATTATCGCCTGATTGCGCGATCGGATCGCGACTAAAAGCAACACCGGAAAAAGCACCCCGCACTTGTTTTTGAATTAACACCGCCATTGCTGCTTCCGGCAAATTTCGGTCTAAGCGATATTGCACCGCACCAGGTCGATCATAGGAAGTTTGACAATCAATAATTGCTTGTCTTAAAGTAGTGCGATCGCTAACATTTAAAATCGTGTCATATTGTCCCGCCGCCGAAGCAGTTTCCGAATCTTCACCAATTGCAGAAGAACGCACAACCAAAGGTTTTTCTAAAGAAGGTTGCAGAGATTCAATTATTGGTTCAGGATCGTCTCCAGGTAACAACACCCAACCATCAGGAACCGCATAACCCCAGCGTTTTAATTGTGATAAAGTAGCGGCTTTTTGTCCAACTTTTGCCGCGTTCAGTTTTTGGTTTAAAGAAATCATCGATCTATCGCCGCGAAAAAAGCGAAACATTTTTTGAGAATCAGGTCTAACTTCTGAAGTCGGAAGGTCTAAATCGTCAGGGATTTTCTGATAAATCCAACCCATGACTACAGCAAGTACGATCGTAGATACAATTCGCTCATAATCTTGGGAATATAACAAAATTACAATCAAGGGGAACAACACTAAAATACTCAGTTTTCCTGTCTGTCTTTCCCGAATCAAAGTAAAACTAATTCCCCCTATAACAAAGACTAAAAAAGCAACTATTGGATCGTGAACAACAAAACCCCAAACTACATTCGTTGTTCCCGCACCTTTACCAATCCAGTAGCGCCCCAACACCAAAGCAATTAAAGCAATTATCTCCCATTCCGACTGCGGGGGAAAGAAAATCCGCGCCAACAAAACGGCGATAATTCCCTTAAGTGCTTCCGATATCACCGCCAAAACACCAACAACAGTTCCCCCGTGATAAAAAGCTGCTTGTACACCAACATTTCCCGTCCCCAGTCTCGCCAAGTTCTGTCCAGTAAGTGCGTAAGTAATCCAAGCAATTAGGGGTAGTCCCCCCAACAAGGGACAAAAGACGAAAATTAACAACACACCCCAAGCTTGCATCAGTGTCATGCCGAAAAATCCTTAATTGCCAAAGCAGCAAGGTACAACAGTTCAAAAAAGCTAAGACATTTTTAACATACTCTAATCTTGGCGTTTCTGACTTTAATCTGGAATGGTTAAACATTTGCGGGTGGATTTGCCAATATGCCCATGAGTAGCAAAAAGTTACAATAACTTCCGAAGAAATGTATTCCCGTATACGAATTGTGGGGCAAACCAGCAAGAATATATATAGGGACTGGGGACTGGGGATTGGGGACTGGAGACTGGGAGAGTTGTGAGTTGTAGAGGCGGGTGAGAGTAAATAATTCTGTAATTACAGTAGTAGGGGCGGGGTTTAGTAGAAAAATCTGTAGTAATAGCAGAAAAATTAACAACAAAACCTGCCCTTACAACAACAAAACCCATCTCTACATAATTCTCTTGTCTCTTTGTAATTCTGCAAAAGTAACAAGTTAAAAATTAACAACGCACTACTGAATAGATTATGAATTTTGAGCATTACGAACCAGGGGATTTTTACGATGAATTGTTTATTGACAAAAATAAACCAAGACCAGCGGTGATGCCCTTAATAGAAAGGATTAATTCTCTACCGCCAGATGAAATTTTACAAAGGCAAGAAGTAGCGCAACAAGCTTTGTTTAAATTAGGAGCGACATTTAATGTCTATAGTGATAATCAAGGTACAGAAAGAATTTTTCCTTTTGATGTAATTCCCCGGATTGTTTCCGCCAAAGAATGGCAAGTTTTAGAAGCGGGATTGAAGCAGCGGATTTATGCACTTAACTGCTTTATTGCTGATATTTATGACGCGCAAAAAATTATCGGTGATGGAGTAATTCCTGCTGAAGTAATTACCACTTCCAAAGGATTGCTAAAACCTTGTATAGGATTAAAACCGCCTGGGGGAATTTGGTGTCATATTACTGGTACTGATTTAGTGAGAGATAAAGATGGACAATGGTATGTTTTAGAAGATAATTTGCGTTGTCCTTCGGGAATTTCTTATGTTTTGGAAAATCGGCGGGTAATGAAGTCTGCTTTTCCCAAAGTTTTTGAGACAATGGGAATTAAACCTGTTGATGATTACCCCAGTCATTTGTTAGATACTCTGTTGAATTTAGCACCGGAAAGTTTGCCAAATCCAACGGTAGTAGTGTTAACTCCTGGAACTTACAATTCTGCCTATTTTGAGCATTCTTTTTTGGCGCAACAAATGGGTGTGGAATTGGTGGAAGGAAGGGATTTAGTAGTTGCTGATGGTTATTTACAAATGCGAACTACTAAGGGTTTAAAAAGAGTTGATGTGGTGTATCGGCGCATTGATGATGACTTTATCGATCCCCTAACTTTCCGACCAGATTCTACGTTAGGCGTACCGGGATTAATGGAAGTTTATCGGGCGGGGAGAGTGGCGATCGCAAATGCACTAGGAACCGGAGTAGCTGATGATAAAGTCATCTATGCTTATGTGCCAGAAATGATTCGTTATTATCTCCAAGAAGACCCGATTTTACAAAACGTTCCCACTTATCTTTGTTGGCGCGAAAAAGACCTCAGTCATGTATTAGCTAATCTAGAAACTTTAGTCGTCAAAGCTGCTAACGAATCCGGCGGTTATGGAATGTTAGTCGGCACTCAATCCACATTAGAACAAAGGCAAGAATTTGCTGAAAAAATCAAAGCAAATCCCCGTAATTACATCGCCCAACCAACAATTTGCTTATCAAGAGTTCCCACAATTATCGATCGAGAATTTACCGGATGTCACGTAGATTTACGCCCCTACGTTTTATATGGTAAAGATATCTATGTTCATCCCGGTGGTTTAACTAGAGTCGCTTTGAAAAAAGGCTCTTTAGTAGTTAATTCTTCCCAAGGTGGTGGAAGCAAAGATACTTGGGTACTCTGCTAGGCAGAAGAGCAGAGGAGCTCCAGGAGCTCCAGGGGCAAGGAAAGTCTTTAACTTAAAAGTCAAAACTTTTCCAACTACCATCTACCAATTACCAACTACCATCTACCAATTACCAAACTATGTTAAGTCGCGTTGCTGATGCTATTTACTGGTTAAATCGTTATGTGGAAAGGGCAGAAAATATTGCTCGATTCATTGATGTAAATTTAAAATTGATTTTGGATTCTTCCACAGGTATAACCCAACAGTGGGAACCATTAATTACCATCACTGGAGACTTGCCGAAATTTAAAGAAAAATACGGCAAAGCTACAGCGGAAACTGTAATTCAGTTTCTCACATTTGATAGTGAATATCCTAATTCTATTCTTTCTTGTTTACGAGCAGCTAGAGAAAATGCTCGTTCAGTTCGAGAGATTATTTCTTCGGAAATGTGGGAACAAGTCAATTCTTTTTACTTCATGGTGCAAGATGCTTATCAACAGCAAAAAACCTTTGATCCTGAGAAGTTTTTCTCCGAAGTAAAAATGGCTAGTCACTTATTTGCCGGAGTGACTGATGCGACGATGACTCACAATGAAGGATGGCATTTTGGTAGAATTGGCAGATTTTTAGAACGCGCAGATAAGACGGCGCGAATTTTAGATGTAAAGTACTTTGTGTTACTACCTTCGGTGAAAGATGTAGGTAGTACTTTGGATGAATTGCAGTGGATAGCTTTGTTAAGATCGGTGAGTGCTTATGAGATGTATCGCAAACGTGGTCAACATCGAATTACGCCGTTTGGAATTGCAGATTTTCTAATTTTAGACCGGGAGTTTCCCCGATCGATCCGTTTTTGTATAATTCATGCAGAGCGATCGCTTTACGAAATCACAGGAATTTCTTCAGGTAATTGGACAAATCCCGCTGAACGTTCTTTAGGTCGTCTGCGTTCCGAACTGGATTATGTGACTATTGAAGATATAATTCAAAGCGGATTACATGAATATCTCAGTCATTTATTGCAACAAATTTATGGCGTAGGTAACGATATTTTTGAAAGTTTCTTTGCGCTAAAACCCATTAATGAAAGGAGTTCCGAAATTCCCAAATTCCGCAGTACGGAATTACAACAACAATTTTAAAGAGAATAGGATAGGATGCTTTACCACATTGTCCATACTACCACTTACAACTATCAGCAAGCTGTCACTTTAAAACCGCACACAATTAGATTAATTCCGAGAAGTGATGCCGAACAAAAAGTGCATAATTTTTCTTTAGAAATTGACCCAAAACCAACAGGAATTTGCTATAATTCTGACTTGGAAGGTAATGTGGTACTGCAAACTTGGTTCAATGAACCGACAAAATATTTAGAAATTCAAGTTAGTTCGCAGGTAGAAACTCTCCGATCAAATCCCTTTGATTACCTCTTAAAACCCTTCGCTTTAAAGTTACCAATAGATTATTCGGTATCGCTTTTAACGCAACTTTCTCCTTACTTGCAAAGACAATATCCAGGAAATGTAGACCCAATTGCCACCGAATTAGCACAAGAAATTTTAGTTGCTTGTTCTCATCAAACAACGATGTTTTTAAATAAATTGAATCTACAAATTTATGAAAATTGTGAATATGTAATTCGAGAAACAGGCGATCCTTTACCAGCAGGAATTACTTGGAAACAAAAATCTGGTTCTTGTCGTGACTTTGCGGTTTTATTTATGGAAGTTTGTCGTGCTGTTGGATTAGCTGCAAGATTTGTGAGTGGTTATCAAGAAGGAGATCCAGACCAAATAGAAAGGGATTTACACGCTTGGGTAGAAGTATATTTGCCGGGGGCGGGTTGGCGAGGTTACGATCCGACGCATGGGTTAGCAGTTAGCGATCGACACATTCCCTTAGTCGCTAGCGCCTTTCCTAACTATACTGCCCCCATTTCCGGCAGTTTTTCCCCGCCCGGAACTTCCTTCTCCATGACACCTCAAATCTCCATTCAATTCAACCACAATTAAGTTCGTTGTAGGCGCTTCAGCGCTATACCCACTTCAGTGGGTACAACAGACTTCTTCAAAACTTAATTACTCCCCTTTCAAACAATTCTTCTATCATTCTATCTTGGAGAGATTGATTGATTGTTTCTAAGTAACTTGGCCCTTTAAGAAACTCTTTAATTGTAATTTTCTTATCCCGAAAGTCTTTCACAAACTCCTTAACTTCTTCAATAATTTCGACTTTTTCTTCCATTTCTTCCAAGAGCATTTCTATTGGATCGACTCCCATTTTAACTGCCTGTCGATATTCAGAAATTAAAGACCCTTCCGGTGTATTTTTTGCTAATCGTAATTCCCTTTTGAGATTTTCATATTGTTTTTTCAATAATGAATTTTGCTGAGACAAGATTTGAAATTTTCGCGTTAAATCATCTTCAGTGAAATTAGCTATATCTTCACCAGCTAAATGTTGTTGTTCAATCTCTAACAGTTTAGCTAAATCCCCTTCTTGATAAGCTTTATTCAGTTCTTTCATGATTTCTGTATGACGCATTTGTGTTTCGCTGTCTGTCACTTTATCAGGATGAAAGATTTCTGCTAATTTCAAAAAGGTTTCTCTGATTTTTTTAGAATCTTCACTTTTTACCGTTGCTTGGGGAGTTGAAGGTTGTTGTTCTTGCTGTTCGCCACCTGCAAAAAAATCAGAAAAATTCCCTTTTTCTTTTCCTTTCCCTGCTGCGCCAAAAAGTTCATCTAATTCAGGTATATCCTGAGATTCTGATGATTTGGGACTGATAATCCCTTGCATTTGCAGTATTTGATAAACTCCCTCAATATCTCGCTGACTTTGTTTGCCAAACTTCCTTTGAAAAATTTCATCGAATAAGCTATGAATTTGTCGATCGATCTCGGTTAGCTTTTTCATAATCGGAACAGTTCGATGGAACATCTGGGTAGCTATCGATCGCATTTGGTCAACAAAGTTATTCAGTTCCGTGCGTTTTTTCTTAATCTGTTTTATCAAACGCTGATTTTCTTGCTCTAAAGCATCAACCTGATAATGGAGTTCCGATAACGCCAGAGTTGCTGATGCAGCGGCGGGAGGGGTTTTGCTTTTGGGTTGTGATTTTTTGCGTGGCATTAGGGAACAATGCTCCCAAAAATAATTAGGTTTATTTTAACTCTTTTGATTAGTTTTGCAAGTGCGATCGATCCCTTAATCAAGTTCCACATTTTCTTGAGAATCTGCCGAATAATGTTCCCATTCAATACTCGGCATTCGATCGAAAGCATTTCGCAAAGACTCTTCCCACCATTTCCGAATTCTCACCAAATAAGGATCGCCTAAACGTAACATTAATTTATTTTCCACCACCAAACTATCCTTTTCATACATAATCATATTAATTGGTGGACCCACAGAAATATTTGATTTCATAGTTGAGTCGATCGAAAGCAACGCACATTTCGCGCAAGCATCCAAAGGAGTATCATACTTAAGAGTCCGGTCTAAAATTGGTTTACCGTACTTAGTTTCTCCTATTTGTAAAAACGGCGTTTCGGCAGTAGCTTGAATAAAATTACCCTGGCTATAAATATGGTAAAGTTCCATATCTTCGCCTTTAATTTGACCACCCAAAAGAAAGCTACATTTGTAATCAATATTATCCTTTTGTAACCAAGTGCGGTCTTGTTCTTGAATTTGTCGAATTTTGTTGCCAATATAACGAGCCACTTCATACATACTTGGTAAAGAGTGAATATTTGATTCTTCTTGAGCTTTTAAATCTTTCCGAATCAAAGTAATTACACCCTGAGTAAATGACAAATTACCAGAATTACATAATAAAATTGTCCTTTCTTTAGGTTGAGAAAAATCAAAAAGTTTCTGGTAAGTGGAAATGTAGTCAACTCCTGCATTTGTACGGGAGTCAGCAGCCATAACTAAACCGTACTTTGTAATGATGCCAACGCAATAAGTCATGAGAGAGTGTGTAAACAATTCAGCAATTTAAAACTTAATTGAAAGAAAAGGTACTGATATTCAGCTTAGTAATTTTCCGAGTCTGATTTTAGATTATTACTGTTAGCTGAAACTACATCAGGCAAATTACGTTTAACTACGTAAAGCCAAGCTAAACCAGCCGAACCCAGTGTAATTCCGACTAAGCTAACTACTTGTGCGATTCGTAATGGCCCTAACATTAGACTATCAGTTCGTAGCCCTTCAATCCAAAACCGACCCATACTATAAAAAATTAGGTAACTTAAAAATATAGTACCCACTTTTAAACGTGGTTTTCCCTGTAAATCACGAAAGAACAGAAAGATTAAAAGCCCAAAAACCATTAAATTCCATACAGATTCATAGAGAAAAGTAGGATGAAAGTAGTCAAAATTGGCATAAGCTGGGGGACGTTGTACTGGGGGAATATATAACTTTAAAGGTAAATTTGTAGGCCCACCAAAAGCTTCAGAATTAAAGAAATTTCCCCATCTCCCAATTGCTTGACCGAGAATTAAAGAAGGCGCGACTACATCTGCTAATTGCCAGAAGGGAACTTGACGAACTCTGGAAAAAATTAAAGCGGCGATTAAACCCCCTAAAATCGCACCGTGAATGGCAATTCCACCTTTCCAAATAGCAATTATATCTGCTGGATGTTGGGCATATTGTTGCCACTCAAATAAGACATAATAAAGTCTAGCGCTAGGAATTGCCCCCAATACTAACCAAATTGCTAAATCACCGATAATTTCTGAATTGAGGTGACGACGTTTGGCTAGGTAACTGGAAAGTGCGACTCCAATCAAAACCGCTGAAGCAATTAATAGACCGTACCAGCGCAAAGTCAATGGCCCTATTTTTAAAATTATTGGCCCTGGAGAAGCAAATTCAAATGCTAAGGGCAAGAGGGGAACATCCAGTAGCCAAGAAGTTATGGTCATAAGTTTGCGTAAGAAACAATTAAGCTGTGAATTGGCATCAGTAGTGTGACAGCAACTCCGAAATAGATTTTAGTTTGCTTTGGCAAAGATTGAATTATATCCGAAGTTTTATATTTAAGTTTGTTGTAGGCGCTTTAGCGCTGTTCCCACTCTCAGTAGGGACAACGAACAGAGTTTGTTGTAGGCGCTTTAGCGCGATTCCCACTCTCAGTAGGGACAACGAACAGAGTTTGTTGTAGGCGCTTTAGCGCGATTCCCACTCTCAGTAGGGACAACGAACAGAGTTTGTTGTAAGCGCTTTAGCGCTGTTCCCACTCTCAGTAGGGACAACGGACAATTGGGTTTGTTGTAAGCGCTTTAGCGCTGTTCCCACTGAAGTGGGTACAACGAACTATTTTTTAATTGTTCAACTAAACATTGAGCAATGCGACGGGATGCACCTGGTTTACCCATGCGGCGAGGGCCGTTAGCGGCTATTAATTGTAGTCGATCGGGATTTTTGAGTAAATACTTTAAAGTTTGAGCTACGAGTCTTGGTTTTTCTACTAACAATATAGAAGGGCCGAGTAGACGACTTTGGGCTTCAGCGAAGGCGTAGGTAAATTGTGGGCCTTTTCCGGGAATCGTAATCGCAGGTTTACCTAAACCGACAAATTGTTCTGTCGCAGTCCCCGCCATTGCGATCGCAAAATCAGCAGCTTGCAAGCAATCAGCAAAAGCTTTCTGAGTCAAAATTAACTGATATTTTCCTTGAGCAAACACTAAAGCTGTGGGATCGGAAATCGGCAATTTTGCAGGCAAAAATTGCGCCGATCTTAATCGCCAGCCTTGATTTTCCAAGGTTTCTTTTAATGGGTCTAAACTTAAACTCGGAGCGATCGCAGCCAGAAATAACACCGTGCGATCGCGAAAACTATCCAAAATTCCCCCCACAGCTGAGGTAATTTGCTGCCAATTTTCGTAAGCTTCAGGAGTGCGAGAACCGGGAAGAAGACAAACACTAAGCGATTCGCTTCGCAATCCCGTAAGCGAGAATCGACCTGACCAATTTTCCCTTTCCCCCACTGAAGACACCGACTCAGCAATTAGAGATTCTAAATCATCCATCATCGGATTTCCCATGTCAAAAGCCGGGATCGACCATTGCTGTAAAACTTCGGTAGTTAAACTATCTCTAGGAAAAACCGCCTTGCACTGAGGACGACTCATCAACCAACGTTCCCAAGGCAAATAAACCGACCCTGACCAACCTTCCCAACGCCGTTTAAAACTGCGGAAAGCCTTGACCTCATCCCGTAAATAATATTCTGATTTCGCCGTACCGACAAAAACATAAGGAGCGCCACTCAACCAAGCAAAAAACAGCGGCACAATATCACCAACAGCGATAATTGCCCCTCCTTCTTGAGCAAAAGCTTGCACCGCTTGAAATTGTTGCCACAGGAGTCCCAATAAACCACCCTGAACATCGCGCCACAACTGTCGCCAGTCCATATAAACAAAGCCACCAGAGGGCATTTTTTGCGTTGGTGCAATAATCGTAATTCCCCGTTCTATGTAAGCTCGTCCTTCACCAACGATCGGCAAGGCGGCTATTTTCGGGGAAGAAGAAAGTTGTTGTAATTCTTGGCAGATTCTCACTGCGATCGCATCTTCCCCATGACCATTACTCAAACAAAGTAACTTCATTACATTAACTTCCAGCACCCGATTAATTTTCAACTCGCAAAGTATTAAGACAGAGGTAAGGTAAAGTTTTAAGTTTTGAGTTTTTGAGTTTTCAGTTAGGGAGAGTTGGGAAAGTTCTTAGCTTCGTTTTTTAAGTTTTGAGTTAATTAACTTCCCCTTGTCCCCTTGTCTCCTTGTCCCCTTGTCCCCTTGTCCTCCCTGCACCCCTGCTTCAAATCTTCTTCGGTGGAATCGGAGAAGACCGACTTTGGGACGGAGGTAGATTCGGAGGTTGCAGTTGTTGTCTACCATTACGGATAATCCGCAACATTTCGGCAATATTTTGTTCGATGTTAGACAAAACTTGGTCAGCATAGTCATCTGCACCATTTTGAATTGCTTCGGCTTCTGCGATCGCTTTAGCACGTATCTCTTGTAATTCCTCTTGCGCTTCTCGATACATACTTTCAATTTCAGCCAAAGTTTGCTCTTGTGCTGACTGACATTCCTGCTGCACAGTTTGCCAGAGTTGCTGCGCTTCTGATTTTGCTTGTCTCACAACAGCACTTTCTTCCATAATTTGGGCAGCACGTTGCTCAGCAGCTTCCACTACTTGTTGCGCGTACTGTTCCGCCGCCAAAATAATTTCATCTTTGTGACGGACAATAGTTTCCGCTTCCGCAAAAGCCGCTGGCAAATTCAACCGCACCAAATCCAATTGTTCTAGCAACTGTTCCTCATCCACCAAAGTGCGCCGAGACATGGGAATGCGCGGACTATCGAGAATCATCTCCTCTAGGCGATTGAGTTCTCGTTGAATGTCTACACCTGTTGTTCCCTGCTGGTTTAATTGATCTTCGGTGTTGGGTTCTTCACTGTCGGGGTCGATTCTGGATGTATCTTGGCGTAACATTTTTTGTATATATCAATAGCAACGTGCTTAGGGACAAGATGATCGACTGAGCCACCAAATCTTGCTATCTCTTTTACCACGCTACTGCTTAAAAAGCCATATTCTGTCGAGGTTGCCAAAAAAACCGTCTCGATTTCTTCTGAAAGAGTCTTGTTGGTGTGAGCCATCTGTAACTCCTTTTCAAAGTCAGAAAGCACCCGCAAACCTCGAATAATAACGCTAGCTCCTCGCAGTTTGGCATAATTTACAGTTAGACCATCAAAACAATCTACTTCCACATTAGAAATGTGGCTAATAGATTGCTGGATTAGGTCGATTCGTTCTTGCATGGTAAACAGAGGTGATTTGCTAGGATTTTGCAGCACAGCTACTATGACTCGCTCAAACAGCTTACTGCCTCTGGAAATCACATCGAGGTGACCAAGTGTAATTGGATCGAAGCTGCCAGGATAAATTGCAATCACGAACAAAGGGGTTTCAGAATTACTCACCGAGATTATAAGCTAGTCTGGGGTAACTCAGTTGTTCTGTGAGTGAATAAATTTAGCTAATTGATTAGCCGAATGTCGAGCCATCCCAACCCCACATGGCACCTTTAGCATCGGCAAATTCTATGTAGATGCGGTTAGCTGGTACACCCAGCGTTTGATTAATCTGTTGGCAAAAATCCTGACTCATCGATTTAGTCTGTTCTGAAGTCATGGTACCAATACTTTTGATTTCAATGTAACAAACGGGGTCTGTGTTGCCAGCAAAAGTCATAGCGACATTTGGTTCAAATGCCGTCATTACATAAGATTCTGGTTTTCTTAAGTGTTTGGCTAATCCAGAAGAGAGGGTTTTGAGCAAGGTTTCTACTTTGGTTTTCTCTGGTGCGGCTACAGAGGTTTGTACTTTGATTAAAGGCATAAGTTGAATCTCAAAAAGGTTATTTAAGCGATCGAACAAACAAAATCTTACTATTAAATTTCGACTCTATTATCTGTTCCTGTTTTCCCAAAGGAATAGATAATAGAGTCAGAGAGATTAATAAATTTTTCTAACCACCGTACTGCCAACCAGTACTTTCCAGCAGCAGGGGACTTCCCTCTCGATGCACGCCTGCACCAATTACTTCGCCAACATAAACGGTGTGATCTCCTTGTTCCACCGCACCGACGACTTTACACTCTACATAACCCAAAGCGTCGGAAATAATCGGACAACCTGTTTCTTGTCCGAGATAAAAGTCTACATCTTCAAATTTATTACCCACCCGTCGCTGGGGTTTAAAAAATTTCTGTGCTAAGTCTTTTTGTCCAGCTTCCAAAACGCTGAGGGTAAACACGCCGCTAGCCTTGAGCATGGCGTGGGATTTAGAATCCTGCTTGACGCAGTTTACTACCAATGGCGGCACAAAAGAAGCTTGCATTACCCAGCTAGCAGTGAAACCGTTAACGTCTTCGCCATCTTTAACGCCGCAAACGTAGATGCCATGAGGAATCATCCGCAGTACCGTTTTTTTTGCCTGTTCGTCTAACAATGGTTTCACCTCTAATTAATTCTACAAGGCTCAGTTTATCAAGGTTTTTCACCCCTAGCCTCTTCCTTTGTTTATAAATTGAGGCTGGTAATAGGTAATGGGTAGTGGGTAGTAGGAATCCGATTACCCACTACCCATTACCCACTACCATTTATAGTGCAGATTTAATCAACACAAACCATTAGCAATTTTGCTAGGCTTAGTATTTTCTCATACTAACGGGAACACAGAAACCACTGCTACAATTTGTTACTCTTAATTCACTACGCCGCCCTACTGGTTGAATGCGAAATGTATCAGGATTATAGTTAGGAACTGGCCTTCTGCTTCCAGGGTAAGTTGGTCTGCTACCCTGTAAAACAAAACCATTTTGTGTCGGTGTCAGTGTCATTCTTTGCTCGGCAGCTATTAAGTTTCCATTAGGCATTCTAGCATTTACAGTCATGGTGCCGAAGTTGCCATTCATGGAAAGTCTGGCACGATGATTAATGCCGCTTAAACGCCATTGTAACTGCCAATTTCCATCAAGGGCAACATTAGGATTAACGCTACGAACGCTGGGTTGTGAACTTGGTTGTTGGATGCTGGGTTGTTCTTGTGCGATCGCACTTTCTTTGCCAATTGTACTACCAATTGCTAAACAACTAACTGTCAAGCCTACTAAAGCCAAACCTGCAAAGTTTTTCATAGGTTACTCCTGTTTTTTAGATATTAATTTTGTAATTCGCTTCTAAATCTTTCGAGATATTTTTGACGAATATGTTTATCTTAAGTTGCCCAAAAAAGCTACGTCAGTACCCTGATAGGGTACTTTTTTTTGATAAGCTTGCATCGCATCTAAATTGTATATTTTTAGTGTTAAGCAAAAACCGTCTATCCCTCTCCCCATCCCCCCATCCCCCCATCAGC
>NZ_JADEWG010000123.1 GCF_015207735.1 [Phormidium] sp. LEGE 05292 | reverse complement strand
CCCCATCCCCCTATCCCCCCATCTCCTCTATCCCTCTGCCTCTAATTTCCAGAAGCAAACAACGGAGGCGGTGCATCCGTTCCAGGGATGGGAATTTCTGGTAACTCAGCACTAGGAATCGGAATTTGGGGCGCTAACTTTTCTGTTTGTAAGGTATTTGGTGGCAGTTCATAAGGTTGGGTATCCTGTGGTAAAGTTGCCTGACCACTTTGGAAAGCCCGCACCAATCGAGCTAAAGAATATTCCAACTGGACTCCGGGATTTTTTGCTACCCAACCTTGGGGTGTTTGTTCTCGGACTTCAAAATGCAGGTGAGGACCATTTGTGTTGCCACTGTCACCAACTCGACCGATAACTGTTCCCTGTTCTACCCAATCTCCTGGTTTAACAGTAACTTCGGAAAGATGACCGTAACGGGTTTCTTGAGCATCTTGATTATGGCGTAATACCACCGCTAAACCGTAACCGCCCAAGAAATCAGCGATGGCTACCTTACCCGCATGAGCCGCTAACACAGGCGTTCCCATTGGCGCACCGATATCTGTACCAGCATGAAAGCCTCTTTCACCTGTAATTGGGTGGATTCGCCAGCCAAAGACAGAGGTAATTTGGGCGGGAATAGCCAAGGGGAAAATCATGGCTAGATTGGTAGGGTTGGATTCGTTATCAGAGGAATCACTGGGGTTGACGGAGTTGTAGTAATAATTTAAAACGCGATTCCGCGCCATTTGATTGTTCCTTGAACCGCTGGTTAACCCACTGATATTAGTGCTAGCAATTCGAGTTTCATTCCTTCTAATCACTCCACTGCGAGTCATTCTGATGCCGTTGGGAGTTACTTTAATCGGGCCAACAGTGACTTGATTGATTGCTGCTACTGCTGTACCTCGCTGTCGGGTTACTCTAGCTGTTTCGGTATTCTGTATTCCTTCATCCAAACGTCTTCGGGAGACACGGGAGTTTGAAGGCTCTATAGTTATGCGCTCTATTTCATAAGTTCTGGGGGCGCGACTGATTTCGGTAGAACGAGTGCGTCGTTCTATTTCATAAGTTCTGGGGGCGCGACTGATTTCGGCAGAACTTGGGCGCTTAATGTCGTAAGTTCTGGGGGCGCGGCTAATTTGAGTGCGAGTAGTGTCACTACGACGAACAATCACCGTATTTCTTCTCACTCTCGGTCTGACTGTTGCTACATCTGGGCTAGGTTCTTCGATGGAGAATTGTTCTGGAACTACTCGCTGACGAGGTTTGTAACGTTCCCGGAATACTACCGAGCTTGGTGGTTGATAGGAACGTCCTGGTAAATCTCGTCTATTAGTTGCGCCGATGCTGTAATCTGTTGGGTCAATGTAGGAGTTGGTGTTGGTGTTGCCGCTGTTGCTACGGGATTGAGACGCTCGGTTTTGCGATCGAGTTCTGGCGCTATTTGGTGTAGGGTTGGGAGTGCGTCTAATAAATACAGGATCGGGCTCTTTTGCTGGTGGTGCAGGAACGTCTGGCACAGCTTTGGGCATTATGTCTGGGATGTCGGGAGCAGCAAGGGCTGTCCCGGAGTGGGAATTTTCTATCCCTACCCAAACTATGCTACTGCTAAGAAATGCAATTGCTCCTAGCCACCCTAGACTATTCATCAGCAAGGAACGCTGCCAAAAACTAGTATCTGAGTTATTGGTTGGTTCATTTTCTGGGTTGGTTACTTTTATTTGCTCGTTTTCGTAATTTGGTTTTTCCATCTCCATCACACCGTATTAATTAGTCACAAAATTTTTTAAGAATAACCCAAATTGATTGTACCTACTGGTAGATGAATTTCTGAAGAGGGGGTTTCCCCGTCATTATTCAGGCAAACTCGCAAATCGCCATTTTCAGAAACACCAAGTATAATTGCTTGCTGTCCGTTAACTTCTATTGGACAACCTATTTTATTTAACAGTTTTTCGTAAGACGGTAAAAGAGCATTTACTCCTTGCTGTTGCCAGTAATGATATCCCGATACTATTCCCATCAGGGTTAGGGCAGCTAACATTTCTAGTGAAGATATTAATCCGGGATGATTTTCTTGCCAAGATTGCAGGTTTATGCCTGTTTCTGGAACTGGGTTAACCCAATTTATCCCGACACCAATTACTGCTTTGGTGATGCGTTCTTGCTGCACCCTAGTTTCAGTGAGAATGCCTCCAAGTTTATATTTAGAAATTACCAGATCGTTGGGCCATTTGAGGTAGACTGGGATACCAATTTGGCGTAAAGCTTGCGCTATTCCCCAAGCACTACTCATGGTTAGTTGGGCAGCCTGTTTTGCTGGCAGATTGGGAGCTAATGACATAGATAAGTATAGTCCACCTGGGGGCGAATACCACTGCCGACCCCATTGACCTTTGCCTGCTTGTTGTTCGGTGGCGATGACGACGGTTCCTGGTGGTGCGCCTTGCTCAATCAATTGCCAGAGTTTTTGATTGGTGGAAGGGAGAATGTCAAATAGGTGAAGTGTAAAGGTTTGGTTGTTGACAGGTTGCTCTGAGGAGTGATAGTTCTGTTTTATTGTGTCAAGAGCTGCGGTAAACTTTTGGCGATCGAATTCCACAATCAATATTTTTAGATTTTAGATTTTAGATTTAATAAATCTTGGTATAGGTTAGCATAGAAAGCATTGTCGTTTTCCAAAGTTTTGTCAGCGTGATTTCTCCCCAAACATCTGAACTGGAACTCAATAATTCTGCTAATTCTGCTCATTCTTGGCAATGGCGTTTTTGGGAAGGTTTGCCTTATTTAACTTGTAGCTTGTTGGCAAACTGGCAGCATGGCTTTTTTACCCGACAGTTTTCGCCACGTTTTCCGGTAGATTTGGTGCAGGTTCTTCACTCGGATGCTGAGTTTTACCGGGTAAGACAGGTGCATGGTAGCGGTGTGTTAACTCCAGCGGAAGTGAGTGAGTTTTTAGGTAGGGAAAAAGATCCCGGAATGTCGGAGTTTGAGTCTTTACCGCCAGCTGATGCTTTGGTGACGGAACGGGAAAAACAGGCGGTTTGGGTTTGTACTGCTGATTGTACTCCGGTTTTAATTGCTGATGAAACAACGAGACAGGTGGCGGCGATTCATGCAGGGTGGCGGGGTACGGCTAAGAGAATTGTACCGGAAGCGATCGCACGTCTAGTTTCTCAAGGTAGCAAATTAGAAAATCTTCGCATTGCAATGGGCCCAGCAATTACCGGGGAAGTATATCAAGTTTCCCAAGAAGTTGCAGCAGAAGTAGGCGCTACAGTTGTTTTTGCTGACTCGGAAACAGAAATTTTAACGGCTTTACAAGAGTTACCAAATTCTCCCATTTTCCCTGATTCCGAACCCGGAAAAGTGCGTTTAGATGTGCGCCGAGTCAATGAATTACAGTTAAAACAAATGGGAGTTGCTGAAGAACAAATAGCTATTTCTCCCCATTGTACCTATCAACAACCAGATTACTTCTTTTCTTATCGACGAGATCAGTTAAAAAAGGTGCAATGGTCGGGAATTGTTAGCCAATAATGCAGATAAAATACAATGCAGTTCGACAATTTATGTAAGTTATGACATACAAAATTATTATGGTAGGGACACGGCATCATTAAGATTTTCAACTTGTGCAAAATCTCTATGATGCCGTGTCCCTACATTGATTTCCTGCTACTCTACTACAAATTAGTACTCAATCTAGCTTTTCTGAGAATAAAACTGAGAAAAGTTTCTTGTTTAGAAATAATGTTAGCTGTAACCTCCATTCCTGGTTGTAGGGGATAATAGCGATCGCTTTTCACCAAAAAACTCTTTTCCGGTTCAATAATCACTTCGTAGTAAGGAGAAGTTGGTTCTGCACCAGTATTTTGCGGTGTAATTGCATCAGCACTAATTGAAATAACTTTGCCTTGCAAAATTCCGTAATCTGGGTAAGGATAAGCCGAAATCCTTAATTGTACAGTCTGACCCATTTGTACGTTAGCAATATCTTGTACCGCTACTCTTGCTTTGATCAACATAGAAGTATTAGTAGGAAGAATTTGCGCCACTTGTTGTCCAGTTTTGATCTGTTGACCAATACTTTGTAACTCCAATTTAAGAATTCTGCCAGATACTGGAGTACGTATCACAGCATTATCTAGCATTTGGGAAACTTGGTAAAATTGGCTTTGGGTATTGTTGAGTTGTTCTTCCATGCTTTTGTAACGACGGAACAAGTACCAAATGTTAGGAGAATTTGGGTTTCTTGCTTTGTATTGACTTATTTGAGAACCAAGTTGAGCAAGTTGAGCACTTAGTTGATCTACTTGCTTTTTCAGGTTGTTTCTTTGGTTTTTTAAGGGTATTTCATCTACTTTAGCGATCGGATCTCCAGCTTTAATATCCTGATTTTCTTTAACATCAATACTTTTCACCTTTCCCTGTGTTGCTGACTCTACAATTTGCAGTTCACTAGCCGGACGAACCATTCCCATTGCATCTACAGTCGTGTTGTACTTAATCACCGCAGATAAAGCTAGTGCTGCACCAAATGTCGCGGCTAAACACAACCCTGTTAACTTTGCCCAACGACTAATTGGAGGTAGAAATTCATCGCTTTCTAAGGGATTGAGTAGGTTGGAATCAAATCTGTTACTCATGATGGCATTCAGTTACTTTAGGTGAAAATTTTTTTTTAAACCACCCGCATACCTTCCGGATGGGAGTGGGTATCGCAGGGAATCTGTAACTGAATTCGCAAGGTAGAGCAACAAATCAGTAAAAGTACTAAGCGAGTTTTTCCCCTTGTCATCTCAAATGGAGTTACTTATGGATAACCAAGAAATTCAAAAACCGGAACTTTTTACCGAATTAAACTCTGAAGAAGCTGCTAGTGTTAACGGCGGTTATTACGGTTGCTACTACGGTGGCTACGGCTACCGTCGCTACCGTCGTGCTTCTTACGGTTACGGCTACTACCGTCCTTACCGTCGCTACTATCGTACATCCTACTACTACCCACGCTACTACTCCTACTACCGCGCTAGCTACGGTTACGGTGGTGGCTACGATTGTTGGTAAGCCTGGATACGTCAGTTAGAAATTTGAACATCTCAAATGGAGTTACTTATGAATAGCCAAGAAATTGAAAAACCAGAACTTTTTACCGAATTAAACTCTGAAGAAGCTGCTAGTGTTAACGGTGGTTACTACGGTTGCTATTACGGTGGCTACGGCTACCGTCGCTACCGCCGCGCTTACTACGGCTACTATCGTCCTTACCGTCGCTACTATCGTACATCCTACTACTATCCACGCTACTACTCCTACTACCGCGCTAGCTACGGTTACGGTGGTGGCTACGATTGCTGGTAAGCCTGGATACGTCAGTTAGAAATTTGAACATCTCAAACGGAGTTATTTATGGATAACCAAGAAATTGAAAAACCAGAACTTTTTACCGAATTAAATTCTGAAGAAGCTGCTAGCGTTAATGGTGGTTGCTACGGCTACTACGGCTACCGTCGTCGCTACCGTCGCGCTTACTACGGCTACTACCGTCCTTACCGTCGCTACTATCGTACATCCTACTACTACCCACGCTACTACTCCTACTACCGCACTGGCTACGGTTGCTGGTAAGCCTGGATGGGTAAGTGAGAAATTTGAGCAGTTAGGTAGTTTGCAGACATCCTATAAATTGCCCAAATTTCTCTACAGATGTAACTCGGAACGGGACTAAAAACTCACAAGAACACCCATATATATGATGGGTGTTTTTTTCTGATCTGTGTAGGTTCGGGATGAATAGCTGATCTAGCATCTAACACTAATACAGATTATCCAATGAAATACTCAGTTGTTTTACAACATAGTGAAGAAGATTGCGGTGCAGCTTGTCTAGCTTCTGTTGCTAAGTCTTACGGGCGTTTGTTAACTCTGAACCGCATTCGAGAAGCAGTTGGTACAGGCAAGTTAGGAACTACCTTGCTAGGTTTAAGAAGGGGTGCAGAAGCTTTGGGTTTTAATGCCCGAACGGTGAAAAGTTCCCCTGATATTCTCAACCAGATGAATGATGCGCCCTTACCAGCTATTATCCACTGGATGGGAACTCACTGGGTTGTTTTGTATGGGCAGCGAAAAAAGAAGTATGTAATTGCCGATCCTGCTGTAGGAATCCGTTATATTACGAAAGAGGAATTAACAGAAAATTGGGAAGATTGGGTAATGCTTTTGTTAGAACCCGATCCGGTACGCTTCTACAATCAACCAGAAGATAAAATTGGTGGTTTTGGTCGCTTTTTTGAACGGGTTTGGCCTTATCGCACTCTATTATTGCAAGCATTACTGCTCAATGTTGTTTTAGGTTTTTTGTCTTTGGCTTCGCCTTTTTTGCTGCAAATTCTCACTGATGATGTGTTAATTCGGGGAGATATGCAGTTACTTACTGGTGTTGCGATCGCAGTTGTAGTCATGAACCTTTTTAGTGGTGGTTTAGGGCTACTGCAATCTAATTTTATCGCTCACTTCGCTCAAAGATTAGAGTTAGGTTTAGTCTTAGAATTTGCCAGACAAATTCTCCGTTTACCTCTCAGTTATTACGAAGCCCGTCGCAGTGGTGAAATTGTTAGTCGTTTGCAAGATATTCAAGAGATTAACCAGTTAGTTTCTCAAATAGTTGTTAGTTATCCCAGTCAGTTATTCGTTGCTAGCATCTCTTTTATTTTCATGCTGGTTTATAGCTGGAAATTAACTATTGCGGCTGTGCTTATTGCTGCGTTAATGACTGTTTCTACCATTCTTTTCTTACCTAGTTTGCAACAAAAAACTCGCAATCTTTTAGTTCAAGAAGCGGATACTCAAGGTATTTTAGTCGAAACTTTCAAAGGCGCACAAACTCTCAAAACTACTAACTCTTTTGCCCAATTTTGGGAAGAGATGCAAAGTAAATTCGGTCGGTTAGCAAATCTATCTCTCCGCACCACTCAAATTGGAATTGTCAATAATATATTTTCTGAATTTGTTTCTGGTAGTGGTGCAGTAGCTTTACTTTGGTTAGGTAGTTTGCTCGTAATCAATAAAGAGTTATCGATCGGACAATTACTAGCATTCAATAGTTTAAATCAGAGCTTTACAGCTTTAATTACTACCACTATTGGATTTGTTGATGAATTTGCTCGTGTGCAAGCAGCTAGCCAACGTTTAACAGAAGTCATCGATGCTACCCCAGAAGCTGAAGGAGATACGAAAAAACCTGAAGCAATTATACCAGGAAATTCTGATATTATTTGCAACGATGTGAATTTCCATTATGCTGGAAAGGTAGAATTACTAAAAAACTTTTCTCTAACAATTCCAGGAGGGAAAGTAGTTGCAGTAATTGGTAAATCTGGCTGTGGTAAAAGTACTTTAGCGAAAATGATTGCTGGTTTATATCCGCCGCAATCTGGTAATATTCGCATTGACATATATAATATGCAGGATTTAGCTTTAGAATCTTTTCGTCAACAGGTGGTTTTAGTTCCCCAAGATGCCCATTTTTGGAGTCGTTCAATTATTGAAAATTTCCGTTTGGGTTCACCTCAAGTCACTTTTGAGCAAATTGTTAAAGCTTGTCGCATTGCTGGTGCTGATGAGTTTATTAGTCAGTTACCTGACAAATATCAAAGTGTATTGGGTGAATTTGGCGCGAATATTTCAGGAGGACAAAGACAAAGATTAGCAATTGCTAGAGCCCTAGTTAATGAGCCATCAATTTTAATTTTAGATGAGTCTACTGCTGGTTTAGATCCGGTGAGCGAAACGCAGGTTTTAGAAAATTTACTAAGTCATCGTCGGGGAAAAACCACAATTTTAATTAGTCACCGTCCGAGAGTTATTAATCGTGCTGATTGGGTGATTTATTTGGATAATGGACGAGTAAAGTTACAAGGTACTTTGGATGAATTACGCGCCAAACGCGGAGATCATCAGGGATTTTTGAATCCTTAATTATTGGGGAAATTACGAAGTTAAAAATTATTTTGGGATGGGCTTTTTGCCTATCTCATTTTTTTTCCACTCCAGACGCAGAGAGCTCACAGGAAGAGGGTTAGAGAGATTATTTGATGTCAAATTATTTCACCAGAGGAGGTGGCAATACTGCTCGGTTAAGGGTAGGGGCGAAGCATTCGGGCGACAATTTATGTACTCAAACCCTAGATTTTCTGTCCGAATGCTTCGCCCTTCCAAAGGCAAAAAATGCTTAACCGAGCAGTATTGGAGGAGGTGGAACCTCCCAGATTCTCGTTCCCAGGTTGAACCTGGGAACGAGGAATGGAGGCTCTGCTCAAGAGTGCAAGATCTGAGATTAGGGTTAGGGCGCGATCGCTAATTTCGAGTAGTTCTTCCATGATGCTTTTTTGTCTAGTTAATATCTCACTTATAAACAAAATTTGGTAAAGTGTTGGCTTCAAACCAATACTCCATTAAAAGTTGAATATTTCGCATTAATTTATTAACATTAATTGGTTTAATAATGTAGCTATTAACTCCTTGTTGATAACAAATTTCCACATCTTTGGGATTAGAAGATGTGGTAAACACAACCACAGGAATAATGCTCAAATCGCTATCTTGTTTAATTTGAGCTAAAACATCTCGTCCATCAATGCCTGGTAAATTCAAATCTAGTAAAATAATTGATGGGCGGGGTGCTTGTTTTTGGTCACTATATTGACCTCTGTGATAGAGAAAATCTAAGGCTTCCTCCCCATCTGAGCAACGGTAAATCGCTTGGGTAATTGACAATTTCCTGAATATACGTTCAAATGCAAAAAAATCTTCATCGCTATCTTCAACAAGTAAAAAGGGTTGATTTGTAATGGTGTTCATAAGATAATATCAATTTTAATTTTTAGAGAGTCGTCAGCTTATCTTGGTAAGGTAAAGTAAAAAGTGCTGCCTTCACCAAAGATAGATTCTACCCAAATTGTACCGCCATGTCGCTCAACTATTTTCTTGGCAATTGTTAAACCTGCACCTGTCCCTCCACCGTACTTTTTTGGCCCATGTAGGCGTTTGAAAATCCGAAAAATATTTTCTAGATGATAGTCACGAATCCCAATGCCGTTATCGCGCACGTATAAAATGGTTGTAGCTTCCAAAGAGTTTTCAGCATCATGACGAGGTTGATTTTCAAGATCTAAAAAGCCGATTTCTATCCATTTCTCGGTGCGATCGTTATATTTTATGGCATTACTAAGTAGGTTACTAAAAACTTCATTAATTTGGATGCGATCGCATCTTACTATTGGTAAAGGTCGAGGTATGCGAATTTCTACATTAGACATTGGGGAACTCAAATTCAATACATCAATTACATTTTTAACTATGTCATTTAAATCTGTTTCTTGCCAAGCTAATTCTACCCGTCCCAGTCGGGAAAAATGTAGCAAAGAATCGATCAAATCTTCCATTCGTTGCGTCAGACGAACTAAAGTTTCTAATTTAGAAATACCTTCTTCATGCAAAACATTGGCATAATCTTCAATTAAGAAAGTAGCATAATTATGAATTCCCCGTAATGGCTCTTTTAAATCATGAGAAGCAATATAAGCAAAAGCATCTAGTTCATTATTGCTACGTTCTAACTCTAAGTTAATTTTTGCCAGTTCATCTGCACGACGCAAAACAATTCCCACAATGGCGCTACGCAGTTCTAAAACTGCTTCAATTTCGCAAGGTTTCCATGCCAAAGATTTTCCTTTTACTGTTTCTTGCCAAAGGGTGAAAGATTTGCGAGGAGAAAGATATAAAATATCGTCTTCTTTTACTTCTACAGGCTTGTTAGGATTGCCACCCCAATTGACAGTTTGAATTACTTCTGGACGAAACCACAAGATATAATTCCGATTAACTTTCGAGATTGCTAAGGCTATTACGCCGCTGACTATTTGCTGATATTTTTCGGCTTCTGGATACTCTTGAGATAAAGCATCTGTGTGAAATAAATTGCCTTCTATTTTAGTTTCAATCCATTCCAGTAAGGTTTCTAAATCTGTATTTTCAGGCGTTTGACCGATCGATCTCCATTGATTGTCCTGACAAATAGCAACTCCTTGAGCACTAGTTAAAGCTAACAAATCTACTTCTGATTGAATTAAACTATCTACAAAATCATTATTTTGGGGAATCGATTCCATAAATCTAGTCAGAATCGATTTTAACTGCATTTTATAATCAAGGTCTTCGTTTTCTTCTTTTGCTATCAATTCCCAGGACACAACTTGACCTAAAAATTCGCAGGCGGTGCGGATTTCATAGCTCAGATATTTGGTAGATTCATGATGGCAAGCAATTAAGCCCCACAATTTTTTGTTTTTAATTAATGAAATGGACATCGATGCACCAACGCCCATATTATGCAGGTATTGAATATGAATTGGTGATACACTACGAAGGACAGCGAAACTTAAATTGGTGGGGGAATTTGTAATAGGATTTAGCTGGGGAATTAGGGGAACAGGTTGGTAATTAGCATTGGGAATTAAGCGCAACCAATTATCAGTATAAAGTTGTTTTGCTTGCTTGGGAATGTCTGATGGAGGATAGCGCAAACCTAAAAAAGGTGTGCAATCTTCTCGTTTCGCTTCGGCAATTACGGTTCCTGCACCTGTGGCATCAAATTGATAAACCATTACTCGATCGAATTGCGTAATTTTTTGTACTTCTTTAACGATAACATTACACATTTCTGATAATTTCGATGTATTTTGCAACTTGCTGATTGTATTTCTAACCAAATGATAAAATCCGAAAAAATCAGGATTTATTTTAGTTTTTGCAGGTTCTAATTCTAAAAATAAAACACCATCAAAGCGGTGAATAATTCCATCAAATGTAATAAATTTATTTCTTTTCTTTAATGTTAATTTCAAGGGATTCACGTTTTCAAAGTCTGACTCTAAGCATTTTTTTATAGCATCTATTTCTTTGGGTATAAGTAATTCTTCTAAGTAAGTATTTAATAATGTTTCTGGTTGTTTACCAATAAACTCGGCAGTATTTTCACTGACTTGAATTATTTTTAGTTCTGGTTCTTGTAAAATTAACAGAAAACCATGAGGTTGTATGGAACCAGGAATGTGGATTGGTTCGCGATCGCAATTAGTTAAATCAATTGTTTCAGAAATAATTGTCGAATTGTTACTCATTGTTTAATTACTAATTATTGGCAATCAAAGTTTCACTTTGGAAAAGTGGTATTGTAACTGTAAAAGTTGCACCTTTTCCTTCTCCGGGACTGGCAACTGTTACCGTTCCGCTGTGTAGTTCAACTAAATGATACACGATCGCTAATCCTAAACCTACCCCATCATTAGAGGATTGATTACCGCTGTTTTCTTGACGGAAAAACTCGAAAACATGAGGCAAAAAATCTGCACTAATTCCTTTACCCGTATCCGTAACTAGAATTTGTGCATAACCATTTTCCGCAGTACTTGACCTTTGTTTTTCTTGCTTGATGACAACTGAAAGTTCCACCTCTACTCTGCCACCATTAGGAGTAAATTTAATTGCATTTACCAATAAATTCGTGATAATTTGGTGCAATCGATTTACATCCCCAAGAATTTGCACATTCCTATTCACAATTTTCGAGTCTAATTTAATGTTTTTATTTTCTGCTGATAGTTGCAGGCTAGTAATAGCTGTCTCAATAACATTACCCACATTAGTTCGGTTAAGATTTATATTTAAATTACCTCGGATCATGCGCGAAATATCCCACAAATCGTCAATTAGTTTATTTTGAATTGTAGCATTACGTTCAATTGTTTCCAGTGCATTTTGAATTGTGGCGGCATCAAAATTCCGAGTTCTGAGTAAAGTTGCCCAACCGAGAATAGTGGTCAGAGGAGAACGTAATTCATGAGATACGATCGCCAAAAATTTATCTTTAGTGCCATTAGCTATTTCTGCTTCTTCACGGGCTATTTGTGCTTTTAATAATAACTTCTCCCGTTCTTGTTCTAACTGCTTTTGCTCGCTAATATCTAGAACAAAAGCCACACCTCGATCGCTAGATCCTGGTAGATAAGCAACAGCTAATAAAACTGGTAGACAATTGCCATTTTTACAGATATATTCTTTAGTAAACGGCGCACAGTAACCAGTTTTTTGTAAAGTCTCTAATTTCTCAGCGTCTAACTTTTGATATTCCAGTGGTGTAATTTCGTTGTAGTAAATCTTTTCTGTAATTAATTCTTCTCGATTGTAGCCAGTCATGCCGCAAAAACTTTGGTTAGCATCCAATATTTTCCCAGCATTATCCCACAAAAAAATGCCCATTATATTCGATTCAAATACACCGCGAAAAAGTGCCTCACTTTGCCGCAAAGCAGCTTCAGTCCGTTGCCGTTCTATTAATTCATTAGACATTTGTTGATAAAGTTCTGATTGCTTAATAGCAATCCCAACTTGAGTTGCTAATTGCTGAAGTAAAGCAATTTCTAAAAATTGCCACTCCCGCGCTGTTGCACAATGATGAGCAATTAATAATCCCCATAATTTATCTTCTTGCAGAATTGGTACTACTAAGTTTGCCCTTACCTGAAATTGAGTCAGTAAATTCAGATGACAAGGCTCAATTTCTGTGTTGAAAATATCACTTTTACTGGTCACTAATCCCTGGCGATAAACTTCAATATAGCTTTCTATAAAGCAGGGGTCGTATATACTTCTATAAAGGATGGAAGTCCATCCAGAGCCAACGGATTCCGTAACTATAGTACCGCTACCATCTGCTTGCAAACGGAAAACGATTACGCGATCGGTTTGCAGAAATTTTCGCACTTCCGCTACAGTAGTATTAAGTATTTGTTCTAAATCTAATGATTCGCGAATTTGTTGAGCAATTTGATTAACTATTCTTTCCTTTTCTATTTGCTGTTTTCTGGCTATTTCTGCTTGTTGACGGGTGGTAACATCGCGCCAACATACCACCATTCCATCACCTAATTTACTGATTCTAATATCGAAGAATTTTGTGAAATATTGATTACCAAAAACATCTGAATAAATCTGAGATTCTCTAATTAACGGTTTCCCCGTTTCCACAACTTGACAATATTCGGCAAACAAGTCACTTTTATATTTATTAGGAAATACTTCGCAGAGAAATTTTCCGATATCCTTGGGTGTCATTTGATTACTTGCCAAGGCAGCTGCATTCAAATAATCAATCCGAAAATCTACTATTTGCCCTAACTCATTCCGTATTGCTGAATAGATGCCAAAGCAATCTAGCATATTTTCTACAGATGTGTGAAAACGCTCCTCGCTGGCGCGTAATTGACGGCGTAATTCTGTATTTTCGATCGCCCCCTGCATTGCCAATCGTAAGCTGTCGGGTGTAATTTTCCCTTTAATTAAGTAATCTTCCGCACCGCTTTTTATTGATTTAGCTGCTACAGCTTCATTACCCTGCCCTGTAATCATAATCACAGGTGGACATTGGTCGCCTACCTGCGTTTGCAACTGTGCCAGAAACTCTAACCCATCTAGATCAGGTAGTAAAAAATCTAACAGTATTCCATCTACTTTACGTACTTGGCATACTGCTAGAGCATCTTCTGCTAATTCTTCTTCTAAAATGGTGTAACTATTATTTTGGTCAGCCTCTAAGTATCTGCGATAGGTTTCCCGATCGTGTGGCGTATCATCAATAATTAAAATTGTGCGCTGCTGTTTTAAGGGCATGACCGACTATAACATAGTACAATTTGCTTATTTGAAGGAAAAATACTTTGATAATGTTACCAATTCTACCAAACAAAAAAGCCCCTGCAAAGGGGCGGAATCTACTTAAAAATCAATTCTTTTTCACTTACCAATTTTGGGTGCAGAAGTAATTTTCCGAAACGCCGTTGGTAAAGGATTCACAGGCTGAGGATTTTCTACTAATGTTGGGACTGCTGCGCGTAAACGTGCCGTTAATTGTTGCGTACTTGCATCGTAAATTTGCGTGAGCATTTTGGGATAGAAACCAATCCCAATAATTGGCACTAACAAACAAGTAATGATAAACACTTCTCGCGGTTCGGCATCAATCAAAGCTTCGTGTTCTACTAACTCTTTATTTTCCGGGCCGTAGAAGATTTCCCGCAACATTGACAACAGATAAATTGGGGTCAAAATCACACCCACAGCTGCCAAGAACACAATAATTACTTTGAAAGTCGGATTATAAGCATCGCTAGTAGCAAAGCCCACAAATACCATTAATTCAGCCACAAAACCACTCATTCCCGGCAATGCTAAAGATGCCAAAGCACAAGCAGTCCACATAGAAAACATCTTTCGCATTTTCTGACCAACACCACCCATTTCATCTAACATTAATGTGTGGGTTCGATCGTAAGTTGCACCTACTAGGAAGAACAAACTCGCCCCAATTAAACCATGAGAAACCATTTGTAACATTGCCCCACTCAAACCTAAATCGGTAAACGAGGCAATCCCAATTGTCACAAATCCCATGTGAGAAATTGAAGAGTAAGCAATCTTCCGTTTCAAGTTTCTTTGGGCGAAGGAAGTTAAAGCGGCGTAGATAATATTTACCACGCCCAAAACTACCAACACCGGGGCAAATACCGCATGGGCATCAGGTAACATTTGAGCATTCATCCGAATTAAGGCATAACCACCCATTTTCAGGAGAATCCCAGCGAGTAGCATATGTACTGGTGCGGTAGCTTCGCCATGTGCATCTGGTAGCCAAGTGTGGAAGGGAATAATCGGCAGTTTGACGGCGTAGGCAATGAAGAAAGCCGCATACATCCATAATTGGAAGTTGATAGCGAAGTCTTTAGCGGCGAGAGTTCGCATATCGAAAGAAACGTTGTCGCCATAGAACGCCATCGCCAAAGCTGCGATTAAGATAAACAGGGAACCGCCAGCGGTGTAGAGAATGAACTTGGTAGCGGCGTAAAGACGCTTTTTCCCGCCCCAGATTGCCAACAGTAGGTAAACTGGAATCAATTCCAATTCCCACACTAGGAAGAACAGCAACATATCTTGGACGGCAAATACGGCAATTTGTCCACCGTACATTGCCAGAATTAAAAAGTAAAACAGCTTTGGTTTCCAGGTAACAGGCCAAGCTGCTAAAGTTGCTAGCGTAGTCATGAAGCCAGTCAGCAAGATGAGAGGCATAGATAGCCCATCTGCACCCACTGACCAATTTAAATCTAATTGGGGAACCCAAGCATAGCTTTCAAACAGTTGTAAACCGGGTTCTTTTAAGTCGTACCCAGTGTAGAAAGCGTAAGAAATCAGGGCAAAATCGATTAGCCCGATAATCAGGGCGTACCAACGTACTGTTTTCCCTTCTTTATCGGGGATGAAGGGTATTAGTAGGGATGCTGCGATCGGAAATAGTACGATCGTTGTCAGCCAAGGAAAATTAGCTGTATTCATTGCTAGTCAGTTTATTAAATTCCTAGAACTTAAGAATAATCTCGTCTAATTTGAGTTAACACAAGATCTACTCTCGTCCATACCATTTTTAGTACTAAGTTACGGAATATGCTTATTTCTTTGGTTTTAATTCCAGAATTTTAGGGAAAGGCAGAAGGCAGAAGGCAGAAGGCAGAAGGCAGAAGGGGAAAGGCAGAAGGTAGAAGGGGAAAAGCAGAAGGCAGAAGGCAGAAGGCAGAAGGCAGAAGGGGAAAGGCAGAAGGTAGAAGGGGAAAGGCAGAAGGTAGAAGGTAGAAGGTAGAGGGCAGAAGGCAGAAGTAAAAATTCCCCTTGTCCCCTTGTCTCCTTGTCTCCTTGTCTCCTTGTCCCCTTATCTCCTTGTCCCCTTGTCCCCGCGTCAGCGAAGCTAAGTGACGCTGAAGGCAATTACACCGACTAAAACGGCGGCGAATACGATTAGGGCGTAGAATTGTGCCCGTCCTGTTTCAAAGTATTTCAGACCTTCGCCGGAAAGTAGGGTGACTAAGCCTGTTAAGTTGACGGCACCATCTACTACTTTTAGGTCTACTTCCATGACTGCCCTGGCTAGGCGGCGGCTACCTTGGACGAAGAGAACGTCGTAAACTTCGTCGAAGTACCATTTGTTTTTGGAGATTTTGTAGAGTGAGGGAATTTTGGCTGCGATCGCACTTGGGTCAATTTTACCCCCCAAATACATCAGGGAAGCTAAAACAATCCCCACCAAAGAAATCGCCACAGAGCTACCTGCCATAATCAGGAATTCTGTAAAACCTTCCTGTGCTGCTTCTGCTGGTATTTCCGCAACTAACTCACTCGCAGGATGGATGAATTCTTCAAAGTAATTATGGAAAGGTGTTCCTACTAAACCAATTAACACCGAAGGAATTGCCAATAACATCAATGGCAAAGTCATGGTAATTGGTGATTCGTGAGGTTCATGACTATGATGATGACCTTCATGAGCCTCATGGTCGTCATGACCTCTAGCTTCCTCAATGGTCAATTCTTGAGGATTCATTGCGCCAGGGCCAAAAACTAAACCTTGGCTTTGCAGGACTTCTGCCTTAATGATGTTCTTCACGCCAGCTTCATTACCCCGGAACTTGCCTTCAAAGGTACTGAAGTACATTCGGAACATATAAAAGGCGGTGATTCCGGCTGTAATCCAGCCAATTGCCCATAAAACTGGATTAGCGGCAAAAGTAGAGCCTAAAATCTCATCTTTTGACCAAAATCCGGCGAAAGGAGGAATACCAGAAATTGCCAAAGTCCCAATCAAAAAAGTAATCGCGGTAATGGGCATAAATTTCCGCAAACCGCCCATCATTCGCATATCTTGAGCATAATTTGGGTCGTGACCGACTACTCCTTCCATGCCGTGAATCACTGAACCGGAACCCAGGAACAGCATGGCTTTAAAATAAGCGTGGGTCATGAGGTGAAATAGTCCGGCGCTGTAAGCACCGACTCCCATCGCCATCACCATGTAACCTAGCTGAGACATGGTGGAATAAGCCAAACCTTTTTTGATGTCGTTTTGGGTAATTGCGGTTGTTGCGCCCACGAAGGCGGTTACAGCCCCCGTCCAGGCGATGACATTCATTGCTACCGGGATGCCTTCAAACACGGGATACATCCGGGCAATTAAGAATACGCCAGCTGCCACCATTGTTGCGGCGTGGATTAACGCAGAAATGGGGGTGGGGCCTTCCATCGCGTCTGGTAGCCAAACGTGCAGGGGTACTTGAGCGGATTTAGCTACTGGCCCCATAAACACTAAAATGGCGAACAAGGCAGCTAAACCAGCGGCTAATTGTCCAGATTCGACGCTTGCTTGCAGACGTTCACCCATAACGGTGAAATCAAAGCTGCTAGTTGCCCAATATAAACCCAAGATGCCTAACAATAGGCCAAAGTCACCGACTCGGTTAGTTACAAATGCTTTTTGGCAAGCATCAGCTGCTGCCTTGCGATCGTACCAGAAACCAATCAGCAAGTAGGAACACATCCCGACTAGTTCCCAGAAGATATAAACTTGCACAAGGTTAGAGCTAACTACTAGACCTAACATCGACGAGCTAAACAAGCTGAGATAAGCATAGAAGCGAACATATCCCGGATCGTGAGCCATGTAGCCGTCGGTGTAAACCATGACAAGGAAGGCTACTGTGGTGACTATCACTAACATTACGGCAGTTAGATGATCGATCGTGTAGCCCATCGTCAGGTGAAAGTTCCCCGCAGATGCCCACTCTAGAGTCTGTGTGTAGGGTGCATGACCAGTAAATTGACTCCAAAGTATTGCAAAAGAGAGCGTCATTGCTGCTCCCAGTAGGGAGACAATAAACACCGCATTTAGCTGTCGCAGTTGGTTGGTAAATTTGCTAAACGAAATCAGCCCGATGCCGACTATCATCGCCCCCAACAGTGGTAGGACGGGTATTAGCCAAGCATACTGATATATCAGTTCCATCACTGATGCCTACTTTATATAATTTAACTTTTTGATCAAACTGTGAACAATTGTGACACACAGTTGATAGGTTCTTCTCACCATAAAATAACCAACACAGATAAATCTGGGTTGGCTTAAGGAAAAATTCATACAATTGGTAGGTTGGTCTGCAAAAAAACCTTTCTTGGGAAATAGGTCATTTGGTACAGATTTTGCGAAAAATTACGGAAATTGAAGGCGAAATTTTATCCCTTAGTTTCTGTCTAGTTTTCTAGTTTATAATCTGCACAGAAAAAATTGTTATTTTTGATATTTAGGGGCGATCGCGAGTGCCTGGTGTAGGCATAAGCATTCCGGTGATTAATTTGTTGGTTGAACCAAAGATAATTGCCGAAATGCTTTGTTCCTACTATTCACGACAATGCTTGAGTAACTATTGAGTGATTTGATCTAGCTCCTGTAACTCTGTACTGGGTACTTTGAGCCAACTCAGGAATTAGTATTACATCCAAGAGCTTCTAGCAACTGATAGTTACTAGATTCTGTATACCTCTGCAAAATCGTTTTTAGTGCTGTGTCAAGATCGTCTCGACCTCGAAAATGCTCGAAGCGGTAGAGAATCTGACCTGATTCAAACAAAATTATAGTAGGCAGGGTTTTTAGTCGATATGTGTTTGCTAGTTTAAAATTTTGGTCGGCGTTAATGTCCACTAATTTAAACTTGCCTACCGATTCTGCCTGAAAACGAGCCAATTGGGGATTGATCAGGCGACACAAACCGCACCAAGGAGCCCAAAAATGAACCAGTACAGGTGTGGGAGACTCTAAAACTTCTGGTGTAAACGTCCGCTCGTTAACTGACAGTACCATGACCCTCAAGATGATAACTTATAGATTTTTTTTATCTGTCTTGGGATCATGCTACATCGATTCGGGATCGTCTGACTCAGAAGTTTTGATAAGCAATTTAAGGATTGGGGATCGGCATATTCTGTTGAAGTGCTAGGAAACTCAGGAGTGAGCTAAATTTATGAGTTTTGAGTTATGAGTTTTGGATTAAGAATTTTACTTTTTTGAGGGGACAGGGGATTGGGGATTGGGGACCTGTCT
>NZ_JADEWG010000122.1 GCF_015207735.1 [Phormidium] sp. LEGE 05292 | reverse complement strand
TTCTGTTTCTTGACTTTCTTCTACTATAACTCCTGGTAGGTTTAGCAACTTAGTCAGTAATCTATTCTTCATCTCTTTGATGCTTAACACTTCCCTAATAATTTAGCACAGTAAGTACGGAAGAACCAATTGTTTTTGGTGCAGATAATATCAATCAATTTTTACTTTGTTGTGGTTGGGTAATTGCTGGGCTTCATTTTCAAACAATCTTAGATAAAGAAGGACGGTTCCCGATTCTTAATGCCTATGGTGCTATTGGTACGGGAAAAACCGTTGCCTTAGAAGCCGCACTTTCTCTAGTTGGGACAAACTGGGCATCTTTGGGAATGATTAGCAAAGTTACCATCTCTGCTGTCTACGAACACCTGAGTAAAACAGGTAGTTTACCCGTAATCTGGGACGATCCGCCACGCAACGGCGACAGTACTAGAGAGTTGGACGAATTTTGTAAGGCGATGTACAACGCCAAACCGCGTGTAGTCAGGGGAAATCGTCAAACGCCGCATAGTCCTTTAGGCTTTACCAGTAACCATATACTAGGCGGCGAACACGATGCGGCTTTTACTCGGTTTGCCAGAGTTCCTTTTTATCCAGGTGGTGACACTGTAGCGATTCCTCAGCTGAAGGAGGCGATGAAATTAGCTTCCGGTTCCTTTTCCACTTTAATTGGAATTGGCTATCATCCCCAGGAAATTAATGCTATTTGCAGTGAATTTTTGGCGCGATTACCTTTAGCACACGAACGTATTGCTTGGAATTTGGCACTGATTGTCTATTATGCCCAAAAGGTAATTGAACTGGTAGGGGGAAACGAACAACCCCGTATTTGGGCTTTGGATAACTTAACACCGATCGAGAATGATGAAGAGAATAATGGCAATCCATTAGCTGATTTTATTCGCTGCATTCAGGCGTTGGAAGGCAAAGACGAAGTTGGTAGTTGGGATAAGCGTTTGTTGACTGATGACGACGGTGTACAGTGGGTAGCTATTCATCCGGCGAGTGTTTGGAGTGAGGTACAAAAAGCTTTTAGACCTGCTACTTACAATCAAAAGTCGCTGAAAGCTACTTTACTTAAGATAGGTGGCATAGTCGATCGCTCTGTCCGTTTTGATGCTTCACGAGATGAAGTTTTAGCCTACAAGCGAGCTTTGTTAACGGCAGGATACGATTCCCAAGGGAGGTTGCTTAAACCTAACCCCCCGCAAAAGAAGATGAAAAAGGCGTGGTTAATCCCAGTTGAGTTGTTTGGTATTGACCCCGACGACACAGATCCACCTGACAATGGCCCTGGCGATTGCCCAAATCATCCAGGTGGTGACGATATGCCTCCTGACACTGAAGTTGTCGTTGATAGTGAAACTGATGAGAAACTAAATTCAGTTTCTGGCTCTAATCACCTAATACCAACTGTTTCAGCCTCTCATAGCTGTGAAGGAAACCAAGAAACTCAAAAAACAGATTTAGTCTCTAGTTCTCAAGATTGGGTTTCAACGGGTTTACCGACTGAAACTCTTACTAATCAAGGGTTTGAACCTGAAACCGCTTCAGTTTTACCTCAGTTTCATCTGGTTTCACCAGTTTCACCTGCCTCTGGGGAATCTAGTTTGGTGTTAGAGGACAATACGCCTCGTGCTATCACTCTGAAACTTTCAGATGATACGTCGATCCAATTGCCAGCCGAGTATCCAGGTACTAGGGGGTACAATCAAACAAAGGAACCACGTCAAATAGCGAAACTTTTGGCAGCGATCCAGTGTCAGGCGGATTGGGAAGCGATCGCCAAAAAATACGGGCAAATGCGGACGCTTTGGGTATGGCGATGGCATTTTAACGAAACTGAACGTGCTGCACTCTTAGAGATTATCAATGGTAACTGTGGACAGGGCAATCTGTTTGATTTGCCAGAGAATCTCTGAATTCATCAATTAAGCTTCATCTCCTAATTTATTAGCTGCAAAATTTGCTCAAAATCTTGACGAATAGTTAGCAAAATGTAGTCAATGCCGGAAGAAGAAATAGAATGAGTCCAGCAGAAATTGAAACCATATTAGATCGGCAGATTTATTGATGTCAAAGCCCAGCCAATTAAAAAGATTAGAAATTGATGAAATAACCCATTTAAAGGGTGGGAAAAATTAGGCGGCAGTTTTGGTGGATTGAGAGCAGAAGAAGCCGATTACTCATGAAGAAAGAAGATTTGAACGAAACCGAAAAATCCAAATTATTGTCTCTGAAAAAAGTCATCCCAGAATTAATGGAGATGTATCACTATTGGCATCTTTAGTAAATTAACCGTAAAGAATTTCATAGAAAATTGTAGTTGTATTACAAGTTAGCTATTGCTGAAATCTGGCGGTTAGAATTGAGCGGGATTAGCAAGGATACCGTTATTTTCGCTTTTTTAGAAAAAGAAAAGCGCCAGAGGAAATAATCGCGTTTATCCCAGGTAAATAGTGTTGAGTTACTTGGAAAAGATGGCTATGAATATAAGCGATCGCACTACAGAAAACAAACCCGAATTACCAGGAATTGCTAGCGGCATAATTCGCTTAAAACCACAGCAATTTATTCACGTTTTAGATAACAATAGTGGGGTGACTAGACTGGAAGTTGGCCCACAAACTATTACTTTGCGCGATCACGAACGGTTAATATTAAAACCGGAACCAATGATTATTGTACCACCACGATATTATTGTATTGTTGCTAATCCGGTGCTTCGTGATGAAAATGGTAATCCTATTGTTGACGAACACGGACAAATTAAACTTCGTTATGGCGATGCAGAAATTCGCTTTGCACAAGAACCTTTTCCCCTTTATCCAGGCGAACAACTAGCGGAAGAAATTGCACAATTGCAAGTTGTCGAGAGAAATCAAGCATTACGTCTATTAGCTAAACGCGATTTTACTGATTCGATTACTGTTACCATCGATGGAGAAAGTGAAACCCAAACTATCAACCGTTTAGCTGGAGATGAGTGGTTATTTGAAGGGCCAGCGACTTATATTCCTCGGATTCAAGTGCAAGTTTTAGAGAAAATAGCTGCTAGAGTAATTAAACCAAATCAAGCTTTGCGACTGATGGCAAGGCAGAATTGTATCGATCGCCAAGGTATCAGAAGAAGAGCAGGTGAAGAATGGTTAGTGAGAGAAGAAGGTGCTTATTTACCTGGAGTAGATGAGGAAGTAATTGGCATTATTGCTGCTTACATACTGACCGAAAAAAAAGCCTTACATTTGAAAGCTAAACGCACTTTTACTGATGTTTTTGGTCGGCAACGTAAAGCAGGTGATGAATGGTTAGTTACTTTTGAACAGGCAGAAATACATATTCCTGATATTTATGAAGAGGTGGTGGGAGAAGTCGAAATTACCACTTTGGGCGATCGAGAATGGTGTATTGTTCTTAACCCAATTGATGAAGATGGTAAACCACAATTGGGAATGCAAGAAGTGAGACAGGGGAGAATTTCCTTTTTCTTACATCCAGGTGAATCACTGGAAAAGGGGATTCAAAAAGTTTATGTTTTGGGGGAACAGGAAGCACTTTTGTTAAAAGCTAAAGAAGCTTTTAGTGAGGGTGAAGGTGATAATTTAATTCAACGTCAACCTGGGGATATGTGGATGATTGCAGGGCCAAGAGATTATATCCCTCCTGTGCAAGTAGAAGTAGTTGAAAAACGTCAAGCAATTCCTTTGGATAAGAATGAAGGAATTTATATTAGAGATACTCAAACAGGTGAAGTGAAAGTTGTTAGTGGCCCGCAAGCTTATATGCTCAGCCCTTATGAAGAACTGTGGGAAAAAGAATTGCCACCAATTGTGGAAGAATTATTAGCAATTAAAAACGATCCGGTTTCGGAAAGGGGAAGACATCATACTAACAAAAGTGGCGATCGCCAAAATCAAATATCAGAAATTTCTTCAAGATCTGAGACAAAAAGCGAACGAAATAAAACTAGGGCTGTAGTTTTCCATGTTCCCCAAAATGCCGCTGTACAAATACATGAATATAAGGAAAGAACCGCCAGAACTGTATTTGGCCCAGACTTAGTAATGCTGGGGCCAGATGAAGCTTTTACGGTGTTGAGTTTATCCGGTAGCGTACCAAAAAGACCTCATGTAATTAAGACTTTAGCCTTGTTATTAGGCCCGGATTTTATGACTGATTTGTTCACAGTTGAAACATCAGATCATGCCAGACTTCAGTTACGTTTATCTTATAATTGGTATTTTGATGTTAATCGAGATGATGAACAAGCATCGGCAAAACTTTTTCAAGTTCCTGACTTTGTAGATACTGCTTGTAAGGCGATCGCATCTCGCGTTCGGGGTGCAGTAGCCAGTGTCAAATTTGACGAGTTTCACCGCAATTCTGCCCGGATTATTCGTACTGCTGTATTTGGTACAGATCCCGAAGGTCGAGTGCGGGAAGAATTCCGTTTTAGAACCAATAATTTGGTGATTTTTAACGTTGATATTCAGTCAGTAGAACCCGTAGATGAAGAAACTTTGAAAAGTTTGCAAAAGTCGGTACAAATTGCGATTCAAATTACTACTGATGCTCAAGAAGCTGCTGCTAGACATGATGCCGAACGGATCGAACAAGAAGCAAAATCTAGGTTAGAAAGGCAGGCAATTGTTGATAAAGGTGCAGCCGAAGCGGAACGGAGAAATCTGTTAGAATTGCAAGCGGAAAACTCTGCGATCGAAACTACAGGTCAAGCTACCGCAGCAGCGAGAGCAAAAGCAGAAGCGGCAAGAATTGAAGGTCAATTAGCTGTTAATTTAGCTCAACAAGAAGCAGAAGCGGCGCGAATTCGCTATGAAACAGAATTGACTCAATTGAGAGCTAAACAAGAAGCAGAATTAGCTCATCAACAAAGTTTGAATAATTTAGAGCTGGAAAAAGCCCAAAGAATGGCGGAAATTACTAGTCTTGAATTCCGACAAAAAGTAGAAGCGCTCGGTCCCGAAACCTTGCAAGCAATGGCGCAAGCTGGCCCAGAAATGCAAGCACGACTTTTGCAATCATTAGGTCTACAAAGTGTGTTAATTACTGATGGGAAAAATCCAATTAATTTATTTAGTACGGCTCAAGGTTTGATTAGTCCTGTTACTTCTCAAACACAGCAATTACCAAGAAGCGATCGAGAAACATGAAACTTAGCAATTAGTTGTAGAATCTGCCCAACAGAAAGAGGTTGTGATGAAAAAACTGATCAATAAGCCAGAAGACTTTGTAAGAGAAAGTTTAGCAGGAATGGCACAAGCTCATGCTGACTTAATCAAAGTGGAATACGATCCCACTTTTGTTTACCGCATTGATGCACCAATACAGGGAAAGGTAGCAATTATTTCTGGTGGTGGTAGCGGTCATGAGCCGATGCACAGCGGTTTTGTCGGTACGGGAATGCTGGATGCGGCTTGTCCGGGAGAGGTTTTTACCTCGCCTACCCCCGACCAAATCTTTGCTGCTACCCAAAAGGTAGATAGTGGCACAGGTGTGCTTTACATTGTCAAAAACTACAGTGGCGATGTGATGAACTTTGAAATGGCAACGGAGTTAGCCCGCAGTCAGGGTATTCGGGTGTTAAATATTTTGATAGATGATGATGTAGCGGTGAAAGACAGTCTCTATACTCAAGGACGACGGGGTGTGGGGACAACAGTACTGGCGGAAAAAATTTGTGGTGCAGCATCCGAGCAAGGATATGATCTGTCACAAATAGCAGATTTGTGCAGACGAGTGAACGTGAATGGGCGTAGTATGGGAATTGCCCTCAGCTCTTGTACCACACCAGCAAAAGGTAGCCCGACATTTGTATTAGGCGATCGGGAAATGGAAATTGGCATCGGGATTCATGGTGAACCGGGTAGAGAACGCATTAACTTAAAGTCAGCAGCCGAAATTACCAACATTTTGGCAAAATCTATCATTGACGACACCAGCTATAGCCGGACAGTGCGCGAGTGGGATGAAAAATTAGGCGAATGGGCAGATGTGGAACTAACCAATCCACCATTACAATCGGGCGATCGACTCTTAGCATTCGTTAATGGTATGGGTGGTACTCCTGTTTCCGAACTGTATGTTGTCTACCAGGAATTAACTGCTATCTGTCAACAACGAGGATTGCAAATTGTGCGAAACTTGATTGGGTCATACATGACATCTTTAGATATGCAAGGTTGTTCCATAACTTTGTTGAAGCTAGATGATGAAACGATCCGACTCTGGGATGCACCAGTGAAAACACCAAGTTGGCGCTGGGGGATTTAAGATGACAGTTACTCAAGCACAAATTCTACAATGGTTGCAGGTCTTCGCTGACAAAATAGAACTCAATCAAGAATATTTAACCGAATTAGATGCAGCGATCGGTGATGCCGATCACGGCATTAATATGGCTCGCGGTTGGAAAAAAGTCAGCAGTCAGTTACCAACTCTGGCAGATAAAGACATCGGTAGCATTTTCAAAGCTGTCAGCATGACTCTGATTTCCAGCGTCGGTGGTGCAAGCGGACCCCTGTATGGAACTTGGTTTTTACGGGCAAGTGCTGCTGTAGCTGGCAAACAAGAATTAACTGAGCCGGATATTCTAGAACTATTGCAAGCAGGTTTAGCAGGCGTATTGCAAAGGGGTAAAGCAGAACTGGGAGATAAAACAATGGTAGATGTGCTATCTCCAACAGTAGTGAAATTTCAGGAAGCGGTGGGTGAGGGAAACAATATTTGCCAAGCTTTACAACAGGCTGTCGCGGTGGCCCAACAAGGAATGAAAGAGACTACACCAATGTTAGCGAGGAAGGGACGGGCTAGTTATTTAGGCGAAAGAAGCAGAGGACATCAAGATCCAGGGGCAACTTCTGCTTATTTGATGTTGCAGAGTTTATTGGTGGTAGTAGAAGAAACAGAGTAAAAGCTTCTCAACATAGTTGCAGGTATCATCGTGGTTGGAATTGTCATTGTTTCTCACAGTAAACAACTAGCCCTTGGCGTGCAAGAATTGGCAGCACAGATGGTTCAAGGTACAGTTCCTCTAGCTATTGCCGCAGGTATTGCCGATCATGATAACCCACTGGGTACAGATCCGATTCAGGTTCAAGAGGCGATCGCTTCTGTATTCAGCGATGATGGTGTTTTAGTATTAATGGATCTGGGTAGTGCTGTGATGAGTGCAGAAATGGCACTGGAGTTTCTCCCAGAAGCACAAAGGCAGAAAGTATATTTATGTGCAGCACCTCTGGTAGAAGGTGCGATCGCTGCTGTAGTTGCAGCAGCATCTGGTAGTAATATTGAGCAAGTTATCGCAGAAGCTCAAGGTGCATTAGTAGCCAAAGCAAGTCAATTGGGGATAACAATAGATAATAGTAACAATACTCAACCGATTGCGAAACTAGAAACGGCAACTCAAGAAATTCGTCTAACTATCAATAATCGCTTTGGATTACACGCCCGTCCAGCCGCTCAGTTTGTAAGTACAGTCGCCCAATTTCCAGCGCAAGTTTGGGTGCAGAATTTAACCAGAGGTACGCAACCTGTACGTGGTGATAGTATTAACCAAGTAGCAACTTTAGGAGTACGTCAAGGAGACGAATTAGCTATTTCGGCTACTGGTGTTGATGCAGATGCGGTATTGACTGCATTAAAAACATTAATTGCTCATAATTTTGGTGAAGCAGAAGATCGTTTGACTTCACCATCGTTAGTAGAAAACAAAGCAACTCCACAATCTATCAAGGAACTATCAGGGATTGCTGCTTCTGATGGAGTGGCGATCGCTCCGGTTGTCCACTATCAACCTACCATCTTTACCCCTACTCAATATCATATAGATAATGTTGAATCAGAATGGCAACGTTTGCACGAAGCTCTTGAAACTGCTAAACAAGAAGTTCAGACTTTGCTTTCTCAAGCATCAATGCAAATAGGTGATGCTCAAGCCAGTATTTTTGATGCTCATTTACTATTTTTAGCCGATCCAGTGTTATTGGAAGCAGTTCATCAGCGCATCAGAGAACAACAAATCAATGCAGAAGCGGCTTGGCAAGCTGTAGTAGATGAGATTGCAGCAAGTTACCGCGCCCTGGAAGATAGTTACCTGCAAGAACGAATTAATGATGTGGTGGATGTAGGGCAAAGAGTGCTGCGATTGTTAGGAAATGCTGTTGCTACTGCTTTGACTTTACCAGAACCTGCGATTTTGGTAGCCACCGATCTGACTCCAACGGATACCATTAAGCTAGACCCCACAAAGATTGTTGGCATTTGTACTACTTCCGGCAGTCCTACATCCCATAGTGCAATTATTGCCCGAAGTTTAGGCATTCCCGCAGTTTTAGGCGTGGATGCCCAGATTTTACAAGTGGAAGATGGGACGCTCTTATGCTTAGATGGTGAAATGGGTAAGGTTTGGGTAGAACCGGAAGCGGATATCTTAACGTTGCTGGAAACAAAGCGCCAAGCGTGGCGAACTGCTCAACAGGAAGCTTTGGCTAAAGCACAGCAACCAGCTATTACCCGTGATGGTCGGCGAGTGAGTGTATTTGCTAATATTGGTAGCATAGCTGATGTACAAACAGCTTTATCTAACGGCGCTGAGGGTGTGGGGTTGTTGCGTACAGAGTTTCTTTATTTGGGACGAAGCAACCCGCCAACCGAAGAGGAACAATTAGCAGTTTATCAGGCGATCGCGCAAAAATTAGAGCAGCGCCCATTGATTATTCGCACTCTCGATGTCGGCGGTGATAAGCTACTTCCTTACTTGAGTTCAACAGTTCCAGAAACTAACCCCTTCTTAGGTTGTCGCGGCATTCGTTTTTGTCTCAATCATCTGGATTTGTTTAAAACTCAGTTGCGGGCAATTTTTTGCGCCAGCGTCGGGAATAATATCAAGATTATGTTACCGATGGTTGCTACTGTAGAGGAAGTGAAAGCTGCCAAAGGAATCATTTTTGAAATGCAGTCGGAACTACGCCAAGCGAATATTCCGGTTGCGGAAACAATCTCTTTGGGGATTATGATTGAAGTACCTTCAGCGGTTGTGCTTGCCGATCGCTTAGCAGCGGAGGTAGATTTTTTTTGTATCGGGACTAATGACTTGAGTCAGTATGTGATGGCTAGCGATCGCACTCACCCACAAGTCGCTGCTTTGGCTGATGCGATGCACCCGGCTGTGTTACTCATGGTGCAACAAACAGTTCAAGCTGCTCGTCGGGCGGGAATCTGGGTGAGTTTATGCGGGGAACTAGCTGCCGAGCGTGCTGCTACAGCAATTTTATTAGGTTTGGGAATCGATAAGTTGAGTGTTAATCCTCCAACTATTCCCATAATTAAACAGGTGATTTCTCAATTAAGTGTAGCTGCATCTGAGGAACTGGCTGTCCGCGCATTACAACAAAATTCTGTCGCTCAGGTAAGAGCAATACTTTCTTCTGGTTAAAGAAGATGGCTGATGGCTTTTTCCCAAAGATATCACACAACTGAATTTGGCAGTGGTGGACGAGTAATGCCTTTTTTATCCAATTTCTTTGTCGGATGTTAGGTCAAAAATTCGCTTGTGGGATAACATTATTCCACGCTGATGCTAAACTAACAAAGTTAATCGTGGTGTTAGTTAGTATATGGCAATCAGACTAGCGCTCCTTTCCAACGCAGGTGGTAGTGGGAAAACCACCCTAGCCGTGCATCTGGCTTATTTATTAGGCAATGCTGGGTTCAGTGTAGCCCTTGTTGACTTAGACCCGCAAGGTTCCTGTTCCTTAATGGGAGGATTACCCCGACCCCATCCCGACCAAACCATTGCCGCTGTATTGCAAGACGATTTCCAGGGAAACTGGCCAACTACTCCCTTATGGTCAGACGAGGTAAAAAACGTAGTAGCCGTACAAGGAGAAATGGGATTAGTAAAAACTATTAACGAGTTAGTGTTGCACGAACGGGGTGCTTATTTACTTGGCGATCGCCTATCAGATTATCCATTACCTCAAGACATTCTCATTTTCGACTGTCCTGCCACATTAGGCCCATTACCTTTAATCGCCCTTTCTGCTTGTACACATCTACTAGTTCCGATCCAAGTAGAGCCAAAATCAGCAGATGGAGCAGGTAAACTCATAGAATGGTTTTACCACAACTCTCGTCGCCTGAGACTCAAACCAGAACCGCAGATATTAGGATTTGTACCTAATCAATACGACAAGACGATCGCCATTCACCGCAACATCTTAGCTTCCCTAGAACCACAACTATCCAAACTATCCATTCACTGCTTCCAAGCAATTCGTTTTTCATCAGAATTCAAGAATGCTTCTGCACTAGGATTACCAATTCACCTTTATCGTCCCCTACATCCAGCTTGCAAAGATTTCACCCCAATAGTGACCAAAATTACTCAACTGCTCAAGAAATCAAAGAGTAGCTAACGAACCGGAGTAATTCGGAGGGAAATGCAGGAATTCAGAGTACCCAGCTACGCTAGATGAATGCTTGTAGGTGATGACTTAATAGGATCGGGCAAGTCCTAAGCGTCGGGGAAGGAACATGATCAAGGTCGTGATGATGCAACACCGTAACCCATGACAAGCCTGCAAGCAATGTCGATGCAAACTTAACCCTTAAGGAGCGCAGAAATGCAAAATTATGTGTTTGTTTTGAATGCTGATAGAGTGCCATTAGACCAGGTACATCCTGCCAGAGCAAGGGAATTGCAGTCTAAAGGAAAAGCTAAACCAATTCGTCAATACCCTTACGTCCTAATCCTGCAAAGTCAGGTTGAAAATCCTAAACCCAAGCAATACACCCTCAAAATCGACCCAGGTTCCGAGTGGACAGGTTTTGCCATCCAGTGCGGAGAAAGTATTGTGTTCCGCATGGAACTTAAACAAGGTGGCTCTGACCGAGTTTCTAACCTAACGTTAGCCTGTCATCCCTGCAACCAAGCCAAAGGAAATCAAGATATCCGTGATTTTCTGGCTCAAAAACATGGATTCTGAAAAACTACCTTTTACTCCGAACCACTCTATTTTTCCGCTATCTGATAACACGACTAAACATGAGTAAAAAACCACAAATAGACCTATCCAATCTGTTTTCTGGTGCGGAATATTCCCAAGAAGTCCACGCCTTAGAAACTAAGATAACCGAACTGCAAGCCGAAATAGAGCAATTGCGTTCCGTTGGCTCTCAACAAGTTGAAACCAAAGTCCAAGAATTGCGTTCAACTCTCACATCAGGGGGTGTAATAGACATATCAGTGGAGCAGATAGATCCTAACCCAGACCAACCGAGACAGACATTTTCACCGGAAAGTATTAACGGGATGATGGTTTCCCTGGCTAGCGACGGACAGCAGGAACCAATTATCCTCATAGAACAACCAGATGGACGGTATCTACTATTTGATGGAGAACGACGTTGGCGTGCGGCTTTGCAATTGCAGTGGGGTACGATAAAAGCAGTAATTATCCCTTGTCCCGAAGCGTTGCACCGTCGCGTTCTCCTTGCCAACTTGCATCGGGAAAACTTAAATCCGCTAGATATGGCAGAAGCGTTAATCAAAGAAATAGCTCAGACAAGTAATTTAAACGAGCAAGATATTCCTCGCATCTTAAGAACCGCAGTCCGACGACTAGAAAGACAAGGAAAAACGAATCAAATTAGTGAAATAGTAGTAGTTAGCCCAGAGTCACAACAAGAAGTTTTAGCCGAATTAGAACTCAACTCATCAGAAAAGAGCGTACTTAGCGTATTACTATCTTTACAATTAAACCCAGCTTCCATAAATACCAATATTTTTCCCATGCTGGGATTAGCAGCAGATTTAAAACAAGCTATGCGTACTCAAGGACTGGGAGGAATACAGGCAATTGCCGTGCAGCGTTGTAATGCCAAAGCGTTGGGAATCAAGGAAGCAGAGGCTAAAAAAGTTAGAGCCAAGTTAGTTAAGCGAATTTTGCAAGAAAAATTATCTGTGGCTAAAACTAGGGCATTAGTTTCATCAGAGATTAGCAGTTATCAAAAAGAACAAGCAAAAGGGTCAACGCCATCTCGTGCCACAAGTATGATTCGGCAAGTACAAGAAATAGCGATCGATAATATGGAACAACAAGAATTGGAAGCACTAAAAGTTGCTCTTGCTTCCAAGTTACATGAAATAGAATCCATGTTGTCACCACAATAAATTACTGTTTGATATGAGCGAACATAACGAGAAAATGGCTAGGATTAGGCTATGGATTTATTCGCTCAAAATCAACCACAGTTTGCTTTAACCGAAGCACCCCTAGCAGCCAGAATGCGACCGCGCACCCTGGGAGAATTTATCGGTCAAGAACATATCATTGGCCCAGGACGCTTATTGCGTCGTGCCATTCTTGCCGACCAACTATCATCAATAATTTTCTCAGGCCCACCGGGTACGGGCAAAACCACCTTAGCACGCATCATCGCCAACACCACCAAAGCTCACTTTATTGCCATCAACGCCGTACTTTCAGGAGTCAAAGAAATTAGAGATGCCATTTCCACAGCCCAAGAAACACAAAAAAAGTACTCCCAAGGCACTATTCTGTTTGTCGATGAAGTACACCGTTTCAATAAATCCCAACAAGACGCATTATTGCCCTGGGTAGAAAACGGTACAGTTATCCTGATTGGCGCTACCACCGAAAATCCTTACTTTGAAGTCAACAAAGCACTCGTTAGCCGTTCGCGAATTTTTCAACTCAAACTGCTCGACAATGAAGATTTACACCGGATTATCGAGCAAACTCTCAATGATTCTGAACGCGGCTATGGCAAACTTAAAATTAAGTTAGAATCCGATGCTGTAGAACATTTAGTAAATGTTGCCAATGGCGATGCTCGTTCTTTACTCAACGCTTTAGAACTAGCAGTAGAAACTACACCAGCAGATAAAGTAGGAATCATTCACATTACCGATTCAGTAGCAGAAGAATCAATCCAGCAAAGAGCAGTTCTCTACGATAAAGAAGGAGACGCACATTTTGACACCATCAGTGCATTTATTAAAAGCTTACGCGGTTCTGACTCAGATGCCGCATTGTATTGGTTAGCCAAAATGGTTTATGCCGGAGAAGACCCCCGTTTTATCTTTCGGCGAATGTTGATATTAGCCAGCGAAGATGTAGGACTTGCTGACCCCAATGCGGTAGTAGTAGTGAATGCTTGTGCCGAAGCGTTTGACCGAGTAGGAATGCCAGAAGGACGCTACCATTTAGCACAAGCCACTTTGTATTTAGCAAATACAGCCAAATCAAATAGCGTGATGGGATTTTTCGATGCTTTATCTGTAGTGGAAAAGGAAAAAGAAGCAGAAGTACCTAATCATTTAAAAGATGCTAATCGAGATAAAAAAGGATTTGGACATGGTGCAGGTTATTTATATCCTCACGCTTACCGCGACCATTGGGTAGCTCAACAATACTTACCCACCAGCTTGCAAGGACAAGTATTTTATCAACCTTCACTTCAAGGATTTGAAGCAGGAATCGCTTCGACTGTTGCACGTCGTCGAGAAGCACAACTAGCTGCTTCCTTAGAAGGTATGGGAATAGCACCAGCAGAAGTACTGACTTATGGGACAACTGACAAGGCAACCGAACGCTGGTTGCAGCGTACTTTATCTCAAGTTGGAGAACAATTGGCGAAGGTACGCGAGCGCATTTTTAGTTTAGTTCAACTCCAGCGACATCATGTAATACTTGACCTCAATGCAGGTAGTGGATTACTTACCTGGGAAGCCGTTCGCCAAGTACCAGAAGGTGGTGTTTATGCTTGCGTTCGCACTCCACAAGAAGCCTCAGCATTAGAAGAACTTGCAGTTGCATTACCAGAATTAATCCGTCCATTTGTGCTGACATCGACTTTAGCAGAATTACCAAATGTCCTAACAGTCGAAGCTGCCAATGTAGAGTTTAACTACATCATCGGACGTAACGTACTAACACAAGAACCAGATAAAAATATTGCCGTACAGAAATTAGCTGAATTACTACCTAAATCAGGTGTTTTAGTGTTAGCAGAAAGCGTACCGCGTCATACGCAACGTCTTTACCGTTGGCTAGACCCGAAACAGTTTGAGCCTTCTTTGTATGAACGGTTGGTAATGGCGGAAGAAAGCATTTATGCAGACCCATCAGATTCAATGGTTAACTGGGATGTGGAAGATTTGCAGAAAGCTTTTTTGTCTGTTGGTTTAACGGTAGAAATTTTTCCCGAACATTTACAAACGAATTTGCATATTACACCGAGCTTATTAGAACGCTGGTTTATTAACTCTAATTCCTCTCGCCCTACATTAGCAGAACGTTTAGCTCAAATTTTATCTCAAAAGGAAGTTGGGAAAATACAAGAGTTATTCACCCGCTACTTACTCCACCAAACATTACCTTGGTCAACAACTGTTGTTTTTGTTAAAGCTAGCCTATGAGCCATAACAATTGCTCTATAAGAGTAGTGAAACTCTTTATCAAAGATAAGCCTGGTGCCAGAGTGCAAGAGATTCAAACACTAAACCTACAAAGAGGATATGGAATTTTAGGTGATGTGAATGCGTTACCTGGAAACCCGCGTCAAGTGTTAATTGCGAGTACCTCAACTCTAACTGAATTTGGTTTAAAGCCAGGTGAGTTAAAAGAAAATTTGTTAGTTGATACTCTTATAGAACAATTCTCATCAGGAACAGTTTTACAAGTAGGCTCATCAGCCTTGATTCGATTAACTTTGCCTTGCGAACCTTGTAGTTATTTAAATGAACTTCAGCCTGGGTTAGCCAAAAGAATTAAGGGAAAGCGAGGTTTTCTGGGAATGATTGTTAGAGATGGACAAGTTTTAGCGGGGGATGAAATAACATTAGCACCTTATCAATTCAAACCTCTTCCTGATGAAGCCAAAGGGCGATTTGCTGAGTTCGTACAACGAATTCCATCTGGAAAAGTTGTAAAAACTACTGACTTATTGATGGCGATGGGAGTGTCTAAAGCTTATGCTCGTGCTATTCCAACCTTCCTCAAAAAAGCTAATTCTGAGTTACCAATCCATCGGATTGTGAGAGCAGATGGTCGTTTGTTATTTGAATATGTAATAGAGCAAGAGCGAGCGCTATTAGCAGAAGGAGTTAAAATTGAGCAATGTAAAATTGCAGACATAGATGCTTATTGGGCTTCAATTCAATTTCATGAACTAGGGAATTTTTGAATCTAGAAGAAATAAAACGAGAAAATAAATTTTTTATTTGCAGGCTGGACTATAATCACACTAAGAGCTTAATCTGAGGAAAAGCTTTTTATTGCCTCATCCCTTCTCCCGAACAGGTGGCAACAGCCATCCAAACCATCGACCAACTATCTAACTGGCTCTTAAATACCAGACTGAGTAATGCCGCAATTGCTCAATTCAAATTCAATGCTTTAGCCACCATGTACCCAGAACTCAAAGAAATAGCAGAATTAGCTAAATCTTTGATTGGTGCAACTCACTCACTACCAGAAGAAGGAATGAGTGCCACAGAACTAGCAACGCTATTAACAGAAAACTTAACGGTTAAAATTAAGCCGGAGCAAGTAAACACGGCATTAGTTAAGCTGGGATACCAAGAAAAAAACGACGAAAAGCGAATCTGGATACTCACGGAAGCTGGTTCTGAACACGGTATCAGTTTGCTCGCTACTTCCAAAACTAACAAATGGCAGGGGCCACAGTTAAAGTGGTATCGTTCGGTTATTCCAATTTTAGAAGACTACTTTAGACAACCAGATAATTTAGCCGATGTTGCCCAAGGGAGTAATGGTTCATCACCAGAAACTGAAGCTAATAATCAAACTAACAATAAAACTAACACTAAAACAAAGAAAGCTTGGACGGTAGCAGAAAGATTAAAAGAAAAGGGCATTAAAAGTAACCCAGACCAAATCCAGCTAATCCAAAGTTTTGCTGATGAGTACTACACCGAAAAACATGGCACTAAACCACCAAAATTAACCAACAGAAAAACCCCTGTATCTAGTTATCCAGGTGAGGAATCGATTGAATTAATTGATAAAGCGATCGATACTGTTCTCAATCCCAGAAAAAAAACAGATGCTTAAATGTGAGTAACTTTGTTTTTAACCCGGTGAGTCAGTCAATCCCTCGCTTCCAACAGAAAATTTCGTAAGGTCGCTAATAGTATCCAATCGCAATTCTTCCACCAATTGAGCCAGTGCAATCTTGAGTGGATTGTAAAACTCTGGAATCTGCTCAATAAGTTGTTTAGCCTTTTGGTCATCCCCAAGCTCCGCTGCTTGATGAAGTTGAACGAGCAATCCTTGAGGCAACACAGAAAGCGATTCAGCAGTCAGTTGTGGAACTAACTGATGCTGCTGGAGAAGGAAAGATTGAGTTTCGTAGAGGTAGCGAACACCTAAGTGAAGTGCCATCTTCTCAAAAATCACCGCCTCTGGACAAGGTTTAGCCACAAAGTCATTGCAACCGACATCAAAAGCTTGTTCCCGCTTCACATCAAAAACGCTAGCTGTTAAAGCAATAATCACTGTCTGTTCACCATTTGGCTGTTTTCTAATGAATTGAGTTGCTTGATAGCCATCCATTATTGGCATCCGAATATCCATCCAAATCAAGTGCGGTTTATGTTGCTGCCACAACTGAATCGCCTCCCTACCGTTAGATGCTTGCCAAACTTGAAAACCTACTTCCTGACAACACTCACTTAAAAGCAACCGATTTTCCCATTGGTCGTCAACAACCAAGATGCGGTACTTTTGTTGATTGGGAGCTAAACCAATAACTCTAGGAGATGAGAAGTGATTGTCCACTTCCCAAGCATCAGCCAAACCAACTCGAATATAAAACCGAAAAGTGGTTCCTGTTCCTAATTTGCTTTTCACTCGAATATCGCCACTCATCAACTTAATAAATTGACGACTAATTGGCAATCCCAATCCAGTTCCAGTTTGAGAGCGCCTACCCGTTTGGGTTTGGACAAAAGGTTTAAATAAAGACCCCAATTCTTCGGGAGCAATACCGAAACCTGTATCGCTAATCCAAAAAAGTAAAGCTTTAGCTGTTAATGAATGCTGGTGGGAAGAAGGAGATAAACGGTCAGTCACTTTAACTTGAAGCGTGACGCTACCGGAAGAAGTAAACTTAATCGCATTCTCTAAAAGATTAATTAAAATCTGACGCAATTTACTTTCGTCAGTGCGGATATATTGTGGGACTTTTTCCGAACGGTCAAAAATTAATTGCAAACCTTTAGCCTTAGCTTTGAGCAACAACATCTGCTCAATATCATCGAGTAAAGCATAGAAGTCAAAGGCAGTTTCATCCAACTTCATTTCACCCGCTTCAATTTTAGAAAGAGACAAAATATTATTAATCAGTTTCAATAAATGAGAGCCATTGCGATTAATAATATTTAGACTCAATTGTTGAGCGGGAGTCGTTTGTTGGTGACGAGCCATCTGTTGACTAAAGCCAAGAATTGCATTGAGCGGCGTTCGCAATTCGTGACTCATATTAGCCAGAAAAGAACTTTTAGCATGATTAGCGGCTTCAGCTGCCTTTTTTGCTTTTTTGAGTTCCCGGTTTTTCAGTTTGAGTTGGCGAGTTTTAGATTCGACCCTCAGTTCCAAAATCCGAGAGTAGTGTTCGGATTGAGAACGATACTTTTGTAATTGTTGGCTCATTTGATTGAAAGCACGAGCCAAGTATTCGAGTTCGACTACATTACTTCCGAGTACCTGTTGGTTGAGGTTTCCGGCAGCAATTGCTTGGGTAGCGGCAATTAATCGCTGTAGTTTGAGTTCAATTCGCCAAGAAATCAATAAAAGGAGTGAAATAGAGAGAATCAATGCCAGAAAACAAAGTCCCAACATGATGCGAGTGTTGGCGTTCCCCTGGTTGATAAAATCAGTTTCCGGGACGACAGCAACAATTAACCAATCTATATTGTATTCATTACCAACATCGGACTCAAAAAGAGGTTCGACTTGAAGTAAATACTTATCGCCATTAGCAGTAAAAGTCAGCGTCTCGCTTTTGGTAATAGCAGCTAGATTAAGGAAATGTTTGAGTAAAAATTGAACTGAATAGTTAATGAGATTTTGCTGATGAATTGATTGTTCAGTTGCTAGATAATCGGGAAGATATGTTGTAGCAGAAGTAGAGTAGGCAATGATGTTTCCAGAACGAGTGAGGATAAAAGTTTGACTGTGAGGACTGATTTGTAAATTATTCAAAATTGACTGTCCGCTTTCTTGAGCTATCAGGTCGGCAATTGGGAAAGTATCGAAGTACTCTAAGGGTTCGCAGATACGTTGAGTTGCTTGTTGAAGTAACTGTGTTACTAAATCGTTCATTGTCTGCTTGCTGACAATTAAAGATATCCAACCAGTTAATCCAACGGATAGGGTAATTACAAGAGCCAAGGGAATTGTTAAGAGTAAACGCAGCGATACAGGCTGTGAATTCTTTTTGAACATGAAAAACCCTTACTCTCGAGCAATCTTGACAAGTTCAATAAGCACTGAAAAATCTATTCCTACCTCCATTGCAGCATCGGTTGGTGATAGATTGTGATTTTTCAATTTGTCTAAAAACCGTTGCACCTGATAAACAACTGGGTCGTTAGCTGTGGTGTACCTTCTTTGGATAGCAATTTTCAAGCCTCTTTCTACATCTGATGCTGTAATAGTTTGACCAGCACTAATATCCAAAGTTTGCCTATTTGCAGATGGAACTGTAGCAATCTGAATTCCTAATTGCTCTGGTCGATTATTAGCGAGTGTTACGTTAAAAGTATAAAGTCGTTGTCTGTGTTGGGAATCCATTGTTTTGATAGAAAGGCTGGTGATGTTAGCGGTAGTAGCACCAGGAAAGCGCAATGGTAGAATCGAGCGCAAGAATATAGTTTTAGCACGACCGCCTGATAATTCTGTATCTGTACCGAACACCAGATGAGAGGGGTCAGCAATCAACACATAGCCAATCACCTCATCGGTTTGGCTAAAGTCAATGACACTCGCCCGTCCCGGATAAACTTTAACATCAATGGCACGATTTGCCACTTGAAAGAAAAAATGGCACTAGCCTAGAAGGATAAAATGGCACTCAAGAAGCCGAGGATAGTAATTCCTTCGTTCCAATAAGAAAGCCATTACAAAGTAGCTAGAATCATAAAACGGCACA
>NZ_JADEWG010000121.1 GCF_015207735.1 [Phormidium] sp. LEGE 05292 | reverse complement strand
TTCTGTTTCTTGACTTTCTTCTACTATAACTCCTGGTAGGTTTAGCAACTTAGTCAGTAATCTATTCTTCATCTCTTTGATGCTTAACACTTCCCTAATAATTTAGCACAGTAAGTACGGAAGAACCAAACTTGTCGGGCAAATTGCCAGGCGACAGGGTGTAATGAACCCAGAAAACACCTTTTATTCCGTTAAGCGGTTCATCGGGCGCAGGTATGATGAAGTCACCCAAGAGGCAAAACAAGTTACTTACAAAGTGGCACGTGACAGTAATGGCAACGTCAAGCTAAACTGTCCCGCTCTGAACAAGGAATTTTCACCCGAAGAAATCTCGGCTGAGGTAGTCCGCAAGCTGATAGATGATGCCAGCACATATCTGGGGGAACCAGTGAGGCAAGCGGTAATTACCACCCCTGCCTATTTCAATGACTCTCAACGGCAGGCGACCAAAGATGCTGGTAGAATTGCCGGGATTGAAGTTCTGCGAATTATCAACGAGCCAACGGCGGCTGCCCTCGCCTACGGACTTGACAAGAAAACCAATGAAACCATCCTAGTCTTTGACTTAGGTGGTGGAACGTTTGACGTGTCTATCCTAGAAGTGGGTGATGGTGTGTTTGAAGTGAAAGCCACCAGTGGCGACACCCACTTGGGCGGTGATGACTTTGATAAGAGAATCGTAGACTGGCTAGCAACCGAATTCCAGCGTAACGAAGGCATCGACCTCCGTAAAGACAAACAAGCCCTGCAACGCCTCACCGAAGTCGCAGAAAAAGCCAAAATTGAACTGTCAGGCGCAACACAGACGAGCATTAACTTACCTTTTATTACTGCAACCCCGGAAGGTCCGAAACATCTAGATATGACCTTAACGCGGGTACAGTTCGAGCAAATGTGCGCCGACTTGTTCGATCGCTGCCGCATTCCTGTCGAACAAGCCCTGGGCGATGCTAAACTGAGTCCCGCAAACATTGACGAAGTAATCCTAGTGGGTGGTGCAACTCGGATGCCGGCTGTCCAGCAACTGGTACGGCAGATAATAGGCAAAGACCCACACCAGGGTGTCAACCCGGATGAAGTCGTAGCAGTGGGTGCGGCGATTCAGGCTGGTGTGCTTGGGGGTGAGGTAAAAGACGTACTGCTCCTAGATGTCACGCCGTTGTCGCTGGGTGTTGAAACTCTAGGCGGTGTGACGACCAAGATTATTCCGCGCAATACCACTGTCCCAGTGAAGAAGTCTGAGGTGTTCTCAACGGCGGCTGACGCACAAACAAACGTAGAAATCCATGTTCTGCAAGGTGAACGCGAAATGGCATCCGACAACAAGAGCCTGGGAACCTTCCGACTAGATGGGATTCCTCCAGCTCCCAGAGGTATGCCACAGATCGAAGTTACTTTTGACCTTGATGCTAGCGGGATTCTGTCAGCAACTGCCAGAGAAAAAGCCACAGGGAAAGAACAGTCCATTAGCATCACAGGTGCGTCTACCCTGAACAAATCTGAAGTAGAACGGATGGTGAAAGAAGCCGAGCGCAATGCCGAAGAAGACCGCAGGCGGCGCGAACAAATCGATACCAAAAACATGGCAGATTCTGTTGCCTATCAAGCCGAGAAACAGCTTCAGGATTTGGGCGACAAAGTGCCAGCAGCAGACAAGTCCCGCGTGGAAGGCTTAATTCGAGACTTGCGTCAGGCAATTGAGCAGAACAACATCGATCGCATGAAGTCTCTCACCAATGAAATTCAACAAGCCCTGATGCAAATCGGCACTGCGGTCTACTCACAAGCAGGTGCATCTCCAAACGATGGTTCAAACGATGGTACTTCTACAGACCGTCAAGGCGGCGGTGAAGATGTCATAGATGCAGACTTTGTGGAACAAAGGTAACAAGACGCAGCGAGCAGTCCGTTGCTCTGGTTCTCAGAGTTAAAGGAATTGCTTTAGCGAGCCTGCGTGCGTCACCCTCTGGGTGACGCAGTGAAATATCAAATACATCTCTTCCTGTCCCCGCGTCCTTAAATCTGCGCCACATTTCGTGATGCTTATCTAGTCTTTTAACTTGGAGTAATTTTATGACTTATACATCTGAAAAAACCGTCCTCAAAAGTGTCTCTGCTAGCTTCAAAGATGAGAAGAAGATGCAAGAAGTGGTTGAGCGTCTAATCGATCGCAGCGTTCCCAAAGATAACATTTCGATTATTGGTCGCGACTTCCACACCGAAACTCGTATCTCCGGATTTGTGACTAAACAAGATGTGATCTTGGATGGACTCGCCACCGGAGCGATTTTTGGATCGCTGTTTGGTTCTATCTTGGCTTTACTTACGGGTGTGGGTGTGTTGTTCATTCCCTTTTTAGGAACCGTAGTAGCAGCAGGCCCTTTGGGAGCAGCATTATTAGGAGCGGCAGGCGGTGCTTTATATGGTTCCTTGGGAGCAGGCATTGGATCTGCCTTAATGGCAATGGGAATGCCGGAGGACAAAGCTGCTGTTTACGAAACACGCCTGAAAACAGGTGAGTTTTTACTGGTCGCGGAAGTGCCACAAGAACAAGCAGACGAAGTTGTCTCACTGTTAGAAAGTGGGGGTGCGGAAGAAGTCGCTATCACTGACATGAAAATTCCCCGTCAACCAAAAGGTGAACTGGCAGATGATGAGCAGATTTCACCAGAAATTAGAGCAAATCTGTCGGACGACGCGCAAAAAACTTTTGTTGATACCTACAATCGGTCGTTCAGAGAAGCCAATGGAAAAGATAATGCCTTGGCGAAAGCTTGGGATCGGGTCAAACAGATGTTCGATCGCGACGAAAAAGGCACTTATTCTAAGTCTAAAGTCATATCGTAAATTTCCAGAGTTGCGATCGCGACGAACAAGGGACTTATTCCAGTCACAAAACAACTTAAAAAACTAGGAGAACCATCATGAACTGATATCACCGACTCCTGATGCAGGCCATCCTCGGGGGCCGGATGGACTACCTGAGCGAGGTCACAAACATCGAGTTCATCTCGCTCGACCAAGCACTAGAGGCGTACCGGACATTCGACCAAGGGGCACCGAAAAAGTTCATCATCGACCCGCACAACAGCACCAAGAAAGCTGCATAGAGCAGGATCATCCTGTGGCAGAAGCAGGTGTTAGAGCCTTTGAAATGAAGTTTAGCAGTTTTAAACCATAAGAGTAGCTCAAAGGAGAAACAACCATGACAACTGCAACCGCAACCCGAACTGACGAGGAAATCCAAAAGGATGTGCTGAATGAGTTGAAGTGGGATTCCCGCGTCCAGTCTACCGAAATCGGCGTGGCCGTCAAAGACGGTGTTGTTACGCTCACAGGCTGGGTCGATTCCTTTTACAAGCGCGGGGCTGCCGAAGAAGCTGCCCACCGCGTCCGTGGTGTACTGGCTGTGGCCAACGAAATTGAGGTTCGGCTGCTGGTCTCTGACGAGCGCCCTGACGCCGACATTGCCGCAGCCGCCATTCATGCGCTGGAGTGGGATGCCGGCGTGTCCATCGATAATCTCGATGTCACGGTCTCCAAGGGCTGGGTCAAACTCACGGGTGTGGTCGAGTGGGAGTACCAGAAGCACGATGCCGAGCGGGTTGTCCGCCGACTGAAAGGCGTCAAGGGGGTGGCCAACTTGCTCACCATCAAGTCCCGCGTATCGTCGTCGGAACTCAAGCAGAAAATTGAGCAGGCGCTGGTGCGCAGCGCGTCGGTCTCCGCGCTGCGGATCACAGTCGAGGTGGAGGGGAGCAAGGTCATCCTGAGGGGAGCGGTGCGCTCCTGGGCTGAGAAGCAAGAGGCGGAGCGGGCAGCGTGGTCGGCACCAGGAATCACCTCGGTGGAAAACTGGATCACGATCTCGCCCTAAGCCTGACCGTCAGAACGGCTGCCTCTACGATCATCGAAGCAGGCACAAAGGTATGGTGGAACACAGAATCAAGTCAACTATGCAGAAATCACGAGCATCAACGGAGTCGGACACCCAACGGATTGAAGCGTTTAGCGATGCCGTGTTTGCCATTGCCATCACGCTGCTGATACTGGAAATTCGCGTGCCAGAGTTGAACTCTACGGAGGGAACAACCAACACACTAAGTCTTGCCTCAGCATTATTCGTATTGTGGCCGTCCTACTTCGCCTACATTTTCAGCTTCGTGGTAATTGGAATTTTCTGGGCAAATCATCACTACGTCTTCCAACTCTACGAACGGAGCGATCAAGTATTTAAGCTGTTCAACGTCTTGTTTCTGATGTGTATTTCGTTTCTGCCGTTTCCAACGGCGGTTCTGGCTAGACACATTACTGACGCACAGCAGCTGCAAACCGCAACCGTCTTGTATGCGTTGGTATTGTTCTTATCAGTGTTGACATGGGTGCTCATCTGGCTCTATGCCAGCCGCAATCATCGATTACTGAACAGAAATCTCGACAGTCAATTCATCGCTTACCTCAGCCGCACATACATATTAACTAGCGTGTTGTACTTCTTAGCGCTTGTGCTGTCGTTGTGGAACGGTATCGCCGGATTGGTGTTATGCGTGGAATTGACATTACTATACACGCTGCCGCCGAAAAAGCCAGTGTATCGTAGCGGCGCATAAACATTGTTTGATCGCGATGAAAAAAACACCTATTCCAAACCCAAAACAAATTAACAAACAAGGAGAAGATTATGAACTCTACAACATTGAATCAGCCTAATCCTCAATCTCAGCAGGAGATTGAACAGGAGAGGCAAAAGGCAACGAATGAGGCTCAAAGTTCCCTAGATCAGGACGCAATCGCCGCGATCGAAGAAACTCGCAATGCAATCAACGCCCTAGATCAGGAAAACACTCAGGACAGCATTCAAGCTCTGGAACGGGCAACTGGAAAACTTGATATTCTTCTGGCACGCTACCCTGAACTGGCTCTGGTTCCTGTGTCAACTCAGATAACCATTATCGATCTTGCCCCTCGGGATTTTGATTTGATTGAGCCAATTCGCGATGAAGCTAAGAGGGCTGTGAATGAGGAAGATTTTCCGACTGGGCGTGCACTGTTGCACAACCTAGTGAGCGAGATTCGCACATCAACCGTCAATCTGCCACTTGAGACGTATCCTGATGCCATGAAGGAGGCCGCCCGATTGTTGCATCAAGGGAGAACCGATGAAGCCAGAGCGGTAATGCAACTGGCACTCTCAACTCTGGTGGTGACAGAACAAGCTCGACCCATTCCACTGATTAATGCCCTTACTGAACTAGCTGCTGCAATAGCTTTAGCCCCTCAAGGACAGGATCAACAGAATCAGGACCAGCAAAATCGGGACCAAGTACTGCGGTTGCTGGAAGATGCTCGCACCCAACTCAAGCTGGCGAGAGAACTGGGCTATGCTAGACGCGATCCCGAGTACAAAGAACTTGACCGGGCAATCAGAGACATTGAGCGGCAAATCAGGGCAAAGGAGAAAACAGAAAGTCCATTTGCCAAACTCCGGGAAAAGTTCTCTAGTTTCTTCAACCGGGTGTCCAGAGTCAACAGACCATCTCATGAAAGTCAGCAAACAGCTAATGCTTGATTGGGTTTAAACCTATCAAGGTGAGGGTTAGCCATGCTGCAACCCTGATCAACAGTGGCAACTTGCAAAACACATGCAAGGTTTACAAAGCAGGAGAACGATCGTGAACCAATATCACAGATTCTTTAGAAGGCTGCAAGTCCTGTTAGTGGGTATTCTTTTCTCCACGCTTTTATTCATCGCTCCCGTTCATGCAGTTAGCTCTGCTGCGGTATCTCCTGAAAGATTGAATCAGCTTGATACTAGTCTTCAGCAGGAGATTGAAAAGGAGAGGCAACAGGCAACAGCTGAGGCTGAAAGTAAACTGGATCGAGAAGCGATCGCCGCAATTGAAGAAACTAAAAAAGCGATCGCTGCGATTGAGCGGGGAAAGACTCAAGAAGCAATTGCTGCCCTAGAACGAGCAACTGGAAAAATTGACATTCTAGTAGCACAATACCCTAAACTAGCTCTAATTCCGGTGGTGGCTCAGGTAGCGACCGTCGATTTTGCCCCTCAGGATTTTAATTTGGTTGAGCGAATTCGCAAACAAGTTAAGTCTGCTGTAAATGCAGAAGATTTTCCGGCGGCTCGCGAACTGTTGAATAACCTGATGAGTGAGATTCGCACAGCAATCGTCAATCTGCCTTTAGAGAGGTATCCAGATGCTACTAAGCAGGCAGCTCGGTTGTTGAACGAAGGCAAAATTGATGAAGCCAAAGGCGTGCTGCAACTTGCGCTCTCAACTTTAGTGGTGACAGAACAAGCTCGACCCCTGCCGCTAGTCAAAGCCCATACCGATCTAGTGACTGCGGTTACTTTAGCAGAGAAAGATCGCGACGCAGCACAGAGGTTGCTAGAAGATGCTCGTACCCAACTCAAGTTAGCTCAAGAACTAGGATATGCCAGAGGCGATCGCGAGTATGCAGCATTTGACAAAGCAATTAAAAATCTAGAGCAGCAAGTTAAGGCACGTGAGAACACAGCAGGTGCATTTGCCAAGCTTCAAGAACAATTCTCTAGTTTCTTCAACCGAGTATCCGAAGTCGTTAAACCAGGTGATTCCTCAAATAGGGCAGAAGCCAGAAGTGAGGAGTGAGGAGTTTTATCTCCCCCTGCCCCTCTGCCCACCCGTCCCATCGCGTTAATCTCAAGAGGTGCTGATGGTTGCAGCAACCGATTTCAAAGATTATTACGAAATTCTGGGTGTTAGTAAGAACGCCACTCCGGAGGATATCAAAAAAGCCTACCGAAAATTGGCACGGAAATATCACCCGGACTTAAATCCTAACGATAAGCAAGCGGAAGCGCGGTTCAAAGAAATTAACGAAGCGAATGAAGTGCTGTCCGACCCGGAAAAACGCCAGAAGTATGACCAGTATGGTCAGTACTGGCAACAGGCAGCAACAGGTGCACCTCCACCCAGAGGGACGGGTACACAAGGTTATGACTTTAGCCAGTATGACAACTTTGATGACTTCATTGATGAATTGCTGGGAGGGTTAGGTCGCAGTGGCGGTCGTACAAGGCAGCGCACAGCGAATTATCGCACGACAAGAAGACCAGAAGGATTCCGGGAATACGCCGACTTTGGCTATGGAGAAGACCCTTTCGGCCGCTTCACTGATGTTCCCGCACAGGATACAGAAGCGGCGATCACTCTCACTTTTTCTGAAGCGTTTCACGGTACACAGAAGCGGCTACAAATTGATGGGGAAACCATCACTGTTCGTATTCCGCCAGGTGCGAAACCGGGAAGCCGCATTCGGGTCAAAGGCAAAGGACAGATGAGTCCTTTTAGTCAGCAACGCGGCGATTTGTATCTGACAATTGAAGTATTGCCCCATCCTTTCTTCAAATTTGAGGGCGACAATCTTGCTTGCGAAGTACCTGTCAGCCCAGAGGAAGCTGTACTTGGCGCACAAATAGATGTGCCTACGCCCGATGGCAAGGTAACGATGACGATTCCGGCCGGTGTGGATTCCGGCCAAGCACTCCGGCTACGTAACAAGGGCTGGCGCAATCCAAAAGGTAATCGTACCGCTTTGATCGTGCGGTTAAAAATTGTGACACCCAAAGATTTGAGTCCCCAAGAAAGAGAGTGCTATGAAAAATTGCTGCAGGTCAGTAGTTTTAATCCGCGTCAGGGCTTAACGGAGGTGCGGTTATGAGTTCTAACCTGAGTTTGTCTTGCGTGGTGTGGTCAGAAACAGGCGATCGCCTCTATAGTTTCGAGCAAGCCGCCTACCTCACCCAAACCTCGGATTTATTGCTAGAACGATTTGCTCGCCTGGGATTAATTGAACCTGTAGGAATCATGCTACGTCGACAGGATCTCTTTCGCGTTGTGCAGATTCAAAGGTTGCGCCGCGATCTGAACTTGAATTGGGTCGGAGCAGCAATGGTGCTAGATATGGCAACTGAAATTGCCCAACTCAAGGCGCAACTGCGCGCCTATCGTGCTGAATTACAAATTCGTAATTCGTTAATTCGTAATTAAGAGCGTTAACAAAATAATTTATTTCTCAGCGAAGGGGCACGATTATGCAACCAACTAATCCCGCGCAATTTACCGAAAAAGCCTGGGAAGCCCTTGTTCGGACTCCCGAAATTGCCAAGCAGTTTCAGCATCAGCAGATTGAGAGCGAACATTTGATGCCAGCGCTACTGGAACAGGAAGGACTCGCCAGTTCTATTTTCAACAAAGCCGAGATAAATGTTCAAAAACTACATGAGCGCACTATCGACTTTATCAACCGTCAGCCCAAAGTATCAGGGGCTAGCAGTGGTTCGGTATATATCGGACACAGTTTAGAGACGCTGCTCGATCGCGCCGAACAATACCGCAAAGAGTTTGGTGATGAATATATTTCTATTGAACATTTAATACTTGCCTTTGCCAAAGACGATCGCTTTGGTAAAGGGTTGTTTCAAGAATTTGGACTGGATGAAACAAAACTCCGCAACATCATTCAACAGATTCGAGGGAGTCAAAAAGTGACAGATCAAAACCCGGAAGTTAAATATGAAGCGCTAGAAAAATACGGACGCGATTTAACCCAATTGGCCCATGAGGGCTTACTCGACCCAGTGATTGGACGAGATGAAGAAATTCGTCGCACGATTCAAATCCTTTCTCGTCGGACTAAAAATAACCCCGTGCTGATTGGTGAACCCGGTGTCGGTAAAACGGCAATTGTAGAAGGATTAGCGCAGCGCATTGTCAGTGGTGATGTCCCGGAATCATTGCGCGATCGCAAACTAATCGCTTTAGACATGGGTGCGTTAATTGCTGGAGCCAAATACCGGGGAGAATTTGAAGAACGCCTGAAAGCTGTCTTAAAAGAAATTCAAGAAGCACAGGGACAAATCGTCTTGTTCATTGACGAAATTCACACTGTAGTGGGTGCGGGTGCAACGCAAGGATCGATGGATGCTAGCAACTTGCTCAAGCCAATGCTGGCTCGCGGCGAACTGCGCTGTATTGGTGCCACCACGCTAGATGAATACCGCAAGTACATTGAAAAAGATGCGGCTTTGGAACGTCGTTTTCAGCAGGTGTATGTCGATCAGCCCAGTGTGGAAGATACCATCTCAATTCTGCGCGGTTTGAAAGAGCGCTACGAGTTACACCACGGCGTGAAGATTTCTGATAGTGCGTTAGTTGCGGCAGCTACTCTGTCAGTGAGATATATTAGCGATCGCTTCCTACCCGACAAAGCGATTGATTTGGTGGATGAAGCTGCGGCTAAACTAAAAATGGAAATTACTTCCAAACCAGAAGAATTAGACGAAATCGATCGCAAAATTCTGCAACTGGAAATGGAGCGGCTGTCACTGCAAAAAGAAACAGACAGTGCTTCTAGAGAGCGGTTAGAAAGGCTGGAGAGAGAACTTGCAGAGTTAAAAGAAGGCCAAGATGCCCTCAATGCTCAATGGCAGGCAGAGAAGCAAATTATCGATCGCATTCGCCAAATTAGACAAGAGATTGAGCGTGTCAATGTAGAAATTCAGCAAGCCGAACGCGATTACGACCTCAACCGGGCAGCAGAACTGAAATACAGCAAACTCACTGAGCTGCAACGACAACTAGAAGAAGCCGAAGCGCGACTAGCTCAAATCCAGACTAGCGGTAAATCTCTGTTGCGCGAAGAAGTCACCGAAGCTGACATTGACGAAATTATCTCCAAGTGGACGGGTATTCCGATGAGCAGACTGGCTGAATCGGAAATGCAAAAACTCTTGCATCTGGAAGAAGAGCTCCATCAACGTGTGATGGGTCAGGACGAAGCCGTAAGAGCTGTTGCCGATGCAATTCAACGTTCCCGTGCTGGGTTGGCAGACCCGAATCGTCCCATTGCTAGCTTTATTTTCTTAGGCCCGACCGGGGTGGGAAAAACAGAACTGGCAAAAGCTTTAGCCCAATATTTGTTTGATACCGAAGATGCACTGGTGCGGATCGATATGTCCGAATACATGGAGAAACACACTGTTGCCCGTCTCATCGGTGCGCCTCCAGGTTACGTGGGCTATGAAGAAGGCGGACAACTCACCGAAGCAATTCGCCGCCGACCTTATTCTGTAATTCTGTTTGACGAAATTGAGAAAGCTCATCCTGATGTATTCAACGTCCTGCTGCAAATCCTGGATGATGGTCGCCTAACTGATTCTCAGGGACGCACAGTAGATTTTAAAAATACGATCGCGATTATGACCAGCAATATTGGTTCAATATACATTTTGGATGTGGCAGGAGACGATAGCAAGTACGAACAAATGCGCGATCGCGTCATGGAAGCAGTGCGAGAAAGTTTCCGCCCCGAATTCCTCAACCGCATTGATGAAATCATTATCTTCCATAGCTTGCGGAAGGACGAGTTGCGCGAAATTGTCAAACTACAAGTGCAGCGTTTAGAGGAGCGACTGCGCGAGCGTAAACTCTCGCTCAAAATCTCCGACGAGGCTCTCGATTGGATTGTTCAGGTCGGTTATGACCCAGTTTACGGTGCTCGTCCCCTGAAGCGGGCGATTCAGCGAGAACTAGAAACTCCGATTGCCAAAGCGATTCTACGCGGCGAGTTCCACGAAGGCGACACAATCTACGTCTATGTGGAACATGAACGACTGGTGTTGAAGCGCTTATCACCTGAACTGGTCAACGCCTAGAGAGGGCAGAGGAGCATAAGGGAGAGATAACTCTTGGAAAGACTTGGGTTAATCGCGTCTCTCTTTCAAGATTTAACAACATATCAAAACATTTTGGGAAAAGCTATGACTCCTGAAGATTTTAGAGAAACCAGAACAAATTCAGCATTGGCAATTGTCTTAGGCGTTTTGATGATTCTGCTGGGAATTGCAGCGATCGCAGAACCATTTATTGCCACTATTGCCATCACAATCGTATTCTCCTGGACTTTAATTATTGCTGGCATCGTCCGAATTGTTCATGCATTTCAATCACGTCACAAACGAGGCTTCTGGACAACACTAGTAGTTGGTGTTCTATACGTAATTGGTGGAATTTTGTTGATTAGCAACATCTTTGACGCTGCGCTCTCTCTCACTTTAGCTTTTGGATTGATCATTTTTATTGAGGGTGTATTGGAGGTGATTGCAGCATTTCAAATGCGTCGAGATCCAAACTGGGGTTGGGTACTATTTAGCGGTATCATGGCTATTATTCTAGGGATTTTGATTCTAGCTCAATGGCCTGTCAGCACAGTTTGGGTATTGGGAGTATTTGTAGGGATTAATTTTTTGTTGACGGGCCTTTGGATGATCATGCTCTCATTAGCTTCTCGTAGTCTTCTTGACCATAGGGCAAGAGTTTAAAGCAGTTATCAGTTATCAAAGTTTGAGTTGGGGTCTAAATCTCCAACTCAAACGTAACACGCAATAGTGGTGAGGAACTTTGACTCCCAACTCTTGCGGGGCTACAAAAAGGGCTAGGATACAGATAGAATAAGCCTCATAGCCCTCTCTCCTTACTGGTAGTACTTACGCTTATTAGGACTTAATCTTAGCAGCAAGATTAAAGCTAATAAATCCTGTACTTTTTGTATATTTAATACCTTGATAAAAGAAAGAAAGTCCAGGTGCTAAACCTAAATCTCTTAATTGTAGCAAAGTTTTCGGTTCTATTTCTATAGGGAAAATATATCTCTAACCAGCTTTTAAGAATTGGGAACCAAATTTCTTCAACATTTATATAATTTAAAGATAAAAATCGCTGGATTTTCTTTCTTCTACTTTCAAAAAGTATTGGTATAGGTAAAGCAGTTGCTACTGCTTCTATGCTGACACTTTTTATCGATTGTAATAGATTTATCAGGATTTTTAGTAATAAATATTCTGCACGTCCCAATTCTCGCTTGAGGTTTGTTTCGTAGAATTCTGGTAATATTATCATTAAATAGAACTTATTGCGAATTAATACTCTTTTTCTTTTACCATAAATTGCTACACTACTTGCCATATATCTATTTCAGGGTATTTTGTCCCCCCCTCAAGAAGTAACTGTTGAATCATCGTCTTAAGCTGTTTGAGAGAGACGGGTTTGGCAAGGTACTCTGTTGCACCTGCTGCCAAACATTTGTCGCGATCGCCTGCCATAGCTAAAGCTGTCACCGCAATGATTGGCACATTCGTCAGGGTGCGATCGGCTCGAATCTGACGGATCGCTTCCAAACCATCCATTCCCGGCATTTGAATGTCCATTAAAATCAGGTCGGGCTGTTGTTGGGCTAAATTGATTGCTTCCTGCCCATTTGTTGCGACAATTAAACGAAAACCACAACTGGTGAGATAGGCTGAGAATGTGTCAATATTTGCTGGGTTATCTTCTGCTAACAGAATCAGAGGTTGGACTGGCAATAAACCAGTAACCGTGGAATCCTGAAGTTGTAAGGGCTGTTCTAATGGCAACGTTCGTTCCAGTTGCATAGCTTGTATCTGTGTGAAGTCAGAGCAATTTTGACTTGGCAGCGTAATGGTAAATCGGCTTCCTTGACCAACCGTACTGACGACACTAACAGTTCCTTGATGTAACTCAGCAATTTGTTTGACCAACGCTAAACCTAAACCCGTACCGCCGTATTTACGATTAAGACTGCTGTCAATTTGTACAAAGGATTGAAATAGTTTTGGCAGATGTTCTGGAGCAATCCCAATGCCTGTATCAATGACGCTAAATCGAATGAGTTGTTGAGTATGTTGGTGAAGCCTATCTGTAGAAAATTCGCGGCTCACCTCTAAAACAACCTGTCCTTTTTCCGGTGTAAATTTGATGGCATTGCTTAGCAGATTGATCAATGCTTGCTGCATTCGTAGTTCATCCACATCAATCTGACCAATGTTGGTGCGAATACGAGTTTCCAGTTTGATTGCTTTTTGATAAGCAACTTGCTTGATAAAGTTCAAACTGGAATTGCACAGTGCCTCGATCGAAGTGGGTAGAATCTGTAATTCCATCTTGCCAGACTCAATTTTTGCCAGATCGAGAATGTCATTGATCAGCATCAGCAAATGTTTTCCACTTTGGGAAATTACCTCAAGGTATTGGTGCTGTTTTTCATTTAGCGACCCATAGATCTCTTGCTTGAGCATATCTGACATACCCAGGATTGAGGTAAGAGGAGTCCGCAACTCATGGCTCATGTTTGCCAGAAATTCATCTTTCAGTTGGGTTGCACGAGCGAGTTCAGCGTTGACCTGTGCTAACTGCTCATTGGTCTGTCGCAGTTGTTCTTCCGCTTGTTTACGCTGCGTGAAGTCTACCCCTTCTCCTTCAACAATGATCTCTACTACCTGATCTCTATCATCCTTGAGTCCTGTAATGGCATAAGTGGCAAATTGCGTCGTCCCGTCTGCCATCGAATACTCGACTTCTCCCCTAACCGGGCCGCTGCCGCTGGCAACCTCAGCAATGCCTTGCTGCAACCGTTCTTGCATTGAGGGTATCTGATTAAACCAGGGCGTTTCCCAGAACCGAACGCCCAGCACCTGTTCAGCAGAAACGCCTGTCACTCTTAAGCAAGTATTGTTGACTTCAATCACCGTCCCGTCTGGTTTCAGGATTGCCATGAACTGGAATTGCTGGTTGAAGACTGCTTTGAAGCGGCGCTCGTTCTCCCGTAGAGCTTCTTCTACTTGCTTACATTGAGTAATGTCAATGTGACAACCCATGATTCGGAGTGGATTACCATTCTCATCCCACTCAATTACACGCCCCGAACAAATTACCCAAATAGTAGAACCGTTTTTGTGTTGGTACCTCACCTCGTTAGAAAGAGGAATTTGTCCTCGGCTTTGGATATGTTGATCAAAGCAGTCCATTACGCGGGGCAAATCTTCTGCAAAAATGAGTTGTTGCCAGGTTTCTGGGATATCTGGTAACTCGTGATCGTCATAGCCAAGCATCCGCTTCCAGGTGGGGCTATAATACATCCGCTTACCGAGAATGTCCCAGTCCCAATAGCCCGCCAAGATGGTTTCAAGGATATTCTCCAAGAGCTTCAACTCAATGCATAGCTGTTCTGATCGCCGCCGTTCTGCCTCTGCTTGCTTGCGTTGTGTGATGTCCCTGGCAATCCCCACGATTCCCACAGGTCGTGATCGCTCGTCCAAACACAAGCTTTTAGTCGTCGAAAACCACCGTGCTTCTCCATTGATAGTCAGTAATTCTTCAACCTCCTCCGATTGTCCTGTCTGCAAAATGGTTTGTTCAAGTGAACGAATCCGTTGAGTCTCTTCAGGAGATAGAAATTGTTCAACAACTTTCCCTAAAATACCCATCGTAGGATGAACCCCTAACAATTGAGCAGCCATTTTGTTCACCACTACATAACGACCCTGGAGATCCTTCACAAAAATGGCATCACTTGTAGAGTTAATGATATTTTGAAGCAACTGATGTTTTTGTTGAAGTTGCCGAACACCGCGCCAAATTAACCCACACAACAGCAAACTGGTACAACTTAAAAAAAAACTTTCAGAGTCTGTAGTTCGGTCAAAGCCTCTGCTATGGGAGCAAATGTCGCCAGTAAGGAGTCCGACCAGCTAATCCAGAGAATGCCGTCTAAAATCACCAAACTCATGCTTCTACCTCCCACTCTTAAATCTTCTGTTCAGATCGTAGCAGCCCAAGTAAAGTAGGTAAGGACAGGAAAACGCAGCCAAATTACGAAATCCACACTCCACTCCACATAGCAGCCTGATAGCGTCTGAGGTCGGCTTTACAAAACTTTGGACGCTGGTTCCACCACAGGGGAACCCCATAAGTTCACGCCCATGCCGGACATACACATGCCTCCGTTGGTGCGGACGGAACAGAGGTTATCTGTGAGAGTTCAAATAGTTATTTGTTACATCTAAAGAAGTTATCTAAAGAAGTTGTTTGTTACATCTAAAAAACAAGGATCTTGTTACTTAGCATTCACCCAGTAGCTGGATGAGTGGCTGAAATAATTTCACACTGCTTAAATCTGGATGCTTCTACACCTTAGAAAGAGAATCTGAGGGCTTTCTGAGGAAATTATAGTGATTTGCTAATGAAATTATTCATAAAACTTACATATTTTGAGCCTTTGGGAGGATGAGGAATTGATAGCAACCAGATAATATGAAATGTGCCCCAGTTACCTCTGAAGTCTCTAACCTGGCGTATTCCTTCAGCTTAGGGATTTGCAAGATGCAATCTCCAAGGTTCTATGTATGAGACTTCTGATTATTGAAGACGATCGAGACACGGTAGCCGCCCTAGTCAGCTTTTTGTCAGCCCAACTGTTTACGATCGATGCAGCTCATAATGCCAAATCAGCACTGGAATTAGTGGAGACGAGCCAGTATGACCTGATTGTGCTGGATGTAATGCTGCCAGGATTGGATGGCATTAGCTTCTGTCGGCAACTGAGAACGCAGAATCAGCGTGTCCCCATTTTGCTACTGACCGCGAAGGATGATCCGGCAGACCGTGTGGCAGGCTTTGAGGCAGGGGCCGATGATTATGTCACCAAACCCTACGAGCGATCGGAGCTACTTGCCCGAATTCGTGCGTTGCTACGACGAGGCGACACTGAGTTAACGGAGGAACTCTGCTGGGGCGAGTTGCAGCTTGACCCAAATCATTGTCAGGTAACTTACCAGAGTAAACCTCTGCACCTCACGCCTAAGGAATACAAACTGTTGGAGTTATTCTTACGGCACCCACTTCGAGTTTTTGATCGACAAACGCTGCTCGATCGCATTTGGTCGATGGATGAATACCCGGGCGAAGAGGCAGTCACCACCCAGATTCGTGGCTTACGGCGAAAGCTCCAAATGGCAGGGCTAACGTCTAATCCGATCGAAACCCTATATGGTTTGGGATATCGATTGAGATCATTGCCTGAGGAACGGCAGGACGATGAAGAGATGAGAAAAGAAGGGAATGGCACTCTTCATTCCCAGTCTGACCATTCCCAATCTGATAGTACTAGCGGTATGGATGCTGACTATACCGCAGCAGTAGCAACGATTCAACAGATGTGGCAAGGGTTTCAGGAGCGATTGCAGGAACAACTCGAAACGCTGGAGCAGGCGATCGCCCACCTTACAACAAACTCTCTCGACCCCAACCTGCGGCAGCATGCCCAAACTATTGCTCATCGGCTCATCGGCTCTTTGGGAGCATTTGGCATTCCACACGCAGCAGAGCTTGCCCGTCAGATCGAACGTGTTCTAAACGCCTCAACGGCTGTGTTGCAATCCGAGTCAGCGGTTCAACTCGAAACGCTGCTTCAGCAACTCCGGTGCATTACCCAGCGATCGCCTATATTTGCTGTGCCAAGTAGCGAAGGCGCGGGGACACGGGGACACGGAGACACGGAGATAGAAGAGGACAGGTCGCCACGGGGGTACGGGGATACGGGGAATCGAGAAGTACTCGCCGCGTCCTCTATAGTCCTTATGATCGACGACGACCCAACCATGCTTGAGTCAATGCAGGCAGAGGCTCCTAACTGGGCTGTTCATCTGGAAACGGCTAGCGACCTGATCGGTGCCCGTGAGCGGCTGCAATCCCGTATGCCGAATGCGATCGTGCTGGATCTTACCTCTTCTAACACCACGGAAAGCGGGTTAACCCTACTGGCACAGCTTAAGCGTCAGTTCCCGACGATTCCGGTAGTGGTGCTGAGCGGGCAGGGTGATTTGAGCAAGCGCGTGGAAGTGGCTCGTCTGGGAGCAAATGCCTTTTTGCAAAAACCCGCGATGCCCTCTGAAGTGTTCCAGGTCGTCACTCAGCTGCTCAATCCGATCGAGGCGATCGCTGCTAAACTGCTGATTGTGGATGACGATTCAGTCTTATTAACACGGCTGCAAGCCAACCTGGAACCGAGAGGGTTTCAAGTAACGACTTTAGCAGACCCAACTCTGTTCTGGCAGTTCCTGGAAGTGACCTGCCCGGATCTACTGCTGCTGGATGTTTCGATGCCAGGATTCAATGGTATTGAACTATGCCAGGTCGTCAAGAGCGATCCGCACTGGAGCCAGTTACCTGTGTTGTTCCTTTCCGCGCATTCCGATGCTAGTACCCTACATCAGGCATTAGCCGTAGGAGCAGATGATTATGTCTTGAAGCCAATTGTAGAAGCCGATTTGATTCAGCGAATTTTGAAACGACTGGGACAACTATCTGATTCATTCACCGTTGGAAAGAGCAGACCCTAAGGAGAAAACAAGTGAACTGAGAACGGCTGTATTTAGAAGAGGAGCCATGTCATGACCAATGAACAGGCTGTGTTAGACCAACTGTTTGCAGGCGGCGGTGAAATGGGTGCGCTGATGCGAACACGCTTCGCGTGTACTGAAGGTAACGCTGACTGGTCGCAAACCTCGTTAGGCTTACCTGAGCATTGGTCACAAAGCTTAAAGACGGCTCTTCGCATTGTGCTGACATCGCGCCAACCGATGTTTATCTGGTGGGGCGAAGACTTGATTAACCTCTATAATGACGCTTACAGTTCTTTCCTTCAAAACAAACATCCGGCAGCCCTGGGGCTTCCCGCTTCCCGCGTCTGGCCTGAGCTTTGGGATCAACTTGAACCTCGGATAGAATCGGCGATCCGCAAAAATGAGGGAACGTTTGACGAAGCGTCGTTATTCATCATGTTGCGGAAAGGCTATCTAGAGGAAACCTATGTGACGTTCTCCTACAGCCCCATCCCTGATGATGGCGGCACAGGCGGTATTTTTTGCGCCTGTACGGACGATACCCAGCGCATTGTCGGTGAGCGTCAGTTAGCGCTGTTGCAAGAACTGGCAGCCAGAACGGCAGATGCTCGTACTTTCGATGAAGTTTGCACTCTAAGTGCAAGCTGCCTGGAAACCAATCCTTACGATCTTCCCTTTGCGATGACTTATCTCATCGAGCCGGAGCAACAACAGATTGTTCTGGCAGGGACATCTAGTATCGATCGAGACCACTTTGCCGTTCCTCAAGCCGTTGCGTTTGACGCTGATTCGGTTTGGCAGCTTGCAGACGTTGTCAGAACCCAAAAAGCCTGCTTGATTACGGACTTGGAAGCATTGTTTGACAACTTACCCACGGGTGTCTGGCAGCAAATGCCGCATCAAGCAGTTTCCATACCCATTGCTGCATCAGGTCAGACAGGAAAAGCAGGCATTCTGGTGGTTGGGTTAAATCCGTTCAGGCTGTTTGACGGCAATTATCGAGGATTCATCGATTTGGTTGCAGGGCAAATCTCAGCCAGTATTGCCAATGCGGAGGCTTACGAAGCAGAACGGAAACGGGCAGAAGCATTGGCGGAGCTAGACCGCGCTAAAACCGTTTTCTTCAGTAATGTCAGTCATGAATTTCGCACACCCCTGACACTCATGCTCGGCCCTTTGGAAGATGCGTTGGCGAGTTTAGAGGAGCAGGGGAGTGGGAGGATAGATGAGACTCCATCGCCTTACCTACCCGCCTACTCACCGACTCTAAAACACCAACTCCAGGTTGCCCATCGTAACGCCCAACGCTTGCTGAAACTGGTCAATACACTGCTAGATTTCGCGCGAATTGAGGCAGGGCGGATTGAAGCAGTATACGAGCCAACAGACCTGGCGATGTTAACAACCGATTTGGCAGGGGTATTCCGCTCTGCGATCGAGCGTGCAGGTTTACGGTTACGGGTAGACTGCTCCCCGCTGCCTCAGCTTGTGTATGTCGATCGCGAAATGTGGGAAAAGATTGTCCTCAACTTGCTCTCTAACGCCTTCAAGTTCACCTTTGAGGGTGAAATTGTCGCCAGTCTACGATGGGAAGAGAGGAGAATGCTTCAAACGCCGAGTCATGTCATTCTAGAAGTGCGAGATACAGGTACGGGCATTCCCCCTGAAGAACTGCCTCATATCTTTCAGCGATTCCATCGGGTCAAGGGGGCAACAGGACGGAGCTATGAAGGGTCAGGAATTGGCTTGTCCTTAGTGCAGGAGTTGGTGAAATTGCAGGGCGGCAGCATTCGGGTCAATAGCGTGGTGGGTCAGGGAACCTGTTTCACGATATCAATTCCCACGGGATACAGTCATTTGCCAGGCGATCGTCTACAGCTACAACACGGCGAAGCCCAACTTATTAATGCAGAGCGTTCATTTGCCTCAATAGAGACAAGAGCTACCCCTTATATTGCGGAAGTGTTGCGCTGGCTACCAGACGAAAGGAGTGAACGGGTCGATGAGTGGATGAG
>NZ_JADEWG010000120.1 GCF_015207735.1 [Phormidium] sp. LEGE 05292 | reverse complement strand
CAAAAACTCCAAAGCAGCTATTAAGCGTCAAGTAGTTGCGCTCGTCATGGTAGGTTATCGCAATGCTTCCTTGCTGGTATCCCGTCGCGGCATCTTGGATAAAGGTAAAACAACCAACTTGGGCATGGCTAGGATGGTTGAGCTAGTCATGGAACGCACGGCGGGACTAACATCCTCCCAATTAGTTCCGGCAATACTAGCAGCAGGAAATCATCCAAAACCGCAACATTTCCTCAAGTTAGTTAGTAGCAGTGAGCGATCGATCCGCGATACCGAGATAGAGAAGATAATATCTGCGGTAGAATCTGCCAGGGCAGAGTATGCAACCTCGCTTGCCTCATGGTTAAAGGAAGTGTTGCCATTCAGTAGTGAATTAGACGAAGCTATTGTCTGCGGTGGCACAGCAGATTATTTGCACGAAGAACTAGATGCTATATTTCCCGGTACACCTGTAGCGTGGCATGGCGGGGTAGAAGTTCCCACATCCATGAACGAACAATGGTTGGGTACTCGCTTGGCAGATGTATGGGCGCTGTCAGTTTACCACGCAGCCAAGGTGAAGGCACTGGCTAAGTTGCAAGAACAGGAAAAGGAGGCGGTGGTAAATGGCTAACCGAAAAAAAGATTTGACCTGGCGTTATCAACCACCTGTTGATTCAGATAAAGCAAAGTTACTCAGTTACATCCAAAATCAAAAGCTGCATCCAAATCAAGATAAGACAGCAATGATTATCAATGCCCTGACTTCATACTATATGCCAGTAGCATTGCACAGCGAGGGCAGTTATTCACAGGAAACTTTGGAATTGCTACTGCTAGATTCAGCGATGGCTTTTGCCAATCAACTCAAGTATTTATGTGCTGCATTAAATGTAGAACCGATGCGGGTAGGTAGCGTTTTGTGCAGTGCTTTTCCCATATCGAATTCAAACTACAACCAAACCAAAGTTTCAGATACAGCACGGAACGAAGATGCGGATGAATTGGATGATTTTGACCCGCAAGCTTGGAATTTGTCAGGAATCACAACCGATAGCGAAACTTTTGAATTTATTAATTAGGAGAAAAGTTGATGGCAAGAATACATTTGATTGATGGAGAAAAAGGTGGCGTTGGCAAATCATTATTTGCTCGCGTAATGGTGCAGTATTGCATTGAAAATAAAATAGAACACGCCTTAATAGATGCTGATATCACCAATCAAGATGTGAAGCGGTTCTATGACTATGCCGTTGATGCAGAATTTTCCGAAGCTCTTAATAAGGGAAATAAAGCTGACATTATTTTTGAGTTAGCTAGGGAAAAAGCAGTAATTGTAAACCTTCCGGCTAATGTATTTCCCTTGGTAAATAACTGGGTTACAAAGGGGAGACTGCTGGATGTGGCTGATAAGTATGGTGTTGATGTGTGCAAGTGGTTTATCTGCGATGGTGGATTTGAATCGATCGAGTTATTCTATCAATCAATGGAGAAATACAAAGACAAAATGCTGCACGTCTTTGTCCGAAATTTAGGAAAAACTGACGACTGGAGTTTTTTGGAAAGCGAATCTAAGTATCAAGAATTGAAAGATAAGTACAAAAAGACGTTGCAAGTTATTGATTTTCCTTTGCTATATCCAGGTGATAGATATTTCATTGACTCGAATAAATTCAAATTCAATGACCCTCAAATTGAAGAGAAGATGCCAATTATGTCCCAACAGCGATTGATGACATTTCTCGAAGATTCCTACTTGCAAATTGCGGTTACAGAACTATGGACACCGAATAAGCAACCTAAAAAAGCTGAGAAGGAAAAAGCAGTAACTTCTACTAAGTGAGCCAAATGTACCAAATCAACCCCATACGCGATACTGATGCGACTCTAAACTGTGATGTTACCCAGGATGGACAATATCTAGGACGGCTGTATGTATTCCCAACCACCAATCCCAACTTCATAGCAATGGGAATTGAGAAAGAGTGGTTTTTAGCTCATGCAGAAGGAGAGTTCGTCATTAGCGGTTACATTAATACTAATGGACAGTGGAGTTTGTCACCGCACCAAAGCTTGCAACTGTCAGAAGAATACACCACTCAATCTGCAATATTTGACCGAGTATTTAGCCCAGAGTACATTCAAGATGTACTGGCATCCAGCAATCTCGAACTGTCTTTGGCTGCAAAAGATATAGCGGTTGTAAATGATAGTAGTAACAACGGTAATGGAGAATCTGGTGAAGGTCAGCCAATGAAATTCGACAATAAATTAATGGTTGATTGGAATGCGGTAATTCCCCATCTTGATGTGTTAAGAGAATTGCTAGTTCATGAAGTTGAACAAGAAGCGTTTTCCGCTCAATTTGAAGAAGAGCAACCTAACGAGTTAGCGGTAGAAACTGAACGTCTTAAAGTTCAAGATACTTTAATTGACGCAGTTTTGGAAGAATACCAGAAACAAGAAACAACAGAATTTGTACTGCCACCTTTTGGCATTGTCACGGTACGCGCTCAAGAGGAATATTTTGTGCTGCGTTCTGAGAATGACGGACAGACAATACTGGTTGCTAGCTTAGATGGTGAAGTCATCGAAGAACTTTCTCGGACTGATGCTGCTAAGTTCGAGGAGGTTTTGAAGCAGTCGGAGATAGAAGCAACTAAGGGGCTTGATACGAATAGCAATCTAATCGGTCAAGAAAGTAAACAAATGCAGGATGTGGAATATGGTGATTAATTTTAAAGAAGGCGTACAAACCAGAAATGAAAATGTTTTGTTGCAGTTATTGGCAGATAAGGATGCTGAGTATCAAAAGCGGGTATTAGCAGTAGCAGTTGAATATGGTTTGAAGACAAACGACCCCCTGTTCCTAGTGATGTTAGCAACAGGACAATTGCAGGTAATTTTAGAAGATAAACCGCACGAACTGAGTGCTTTGTTTGATAGGTGGACTGAAGCTATCCACGACCAATTAGAAACAGCAAAGCGTACTGCTACTAAGGGTCAAGAAATCGAAATTCGCAAAATGGTAGACCGATTGATTGCTTATTGTTCTGCCAAAGAACGCAGTCGCCTTTCGTTGATGTTACCTGCTTTTGGGTTGTTTGTAGCGGCAATGGGATTGGGTTTTTTAGGCGGAATGGCAGTTCCAATTTGGTTACAAGGTGGTTATGCACCAGGACAAAAAATCACAATGGATGCAGCTGAAAGTTTACGCTGGGCGCAAAGTCCGCAAGGTCAATTGGCAAGGAATATTGTGAATTGGAATTCCGAAAGTTTAGCTAATTTGAATTGTACCAAATTAGCTGCTCAACAATCGTTGGTAGCTAAAGAAAAGGGAAAAGAAGCTGTGTCTCAATACTGTTTATTGCGAGTAAAACCAGTTCAATGAAGGAGTAGCTGTGATGAAAGGTGAAAGCAAATTGATGCGCGTATTGGGGAGAGTACAAGATATTTGCGGTTGGGTACTCGCAGTGAGCATGGCTATTTTGGCAATTGTGCTAATGTTTTTCTTGCCTCTGCGTGCTGTGTTGTTTGGGTTAATTGCGATCGGTGTTTGTCCGAGAGTCAATCTTCCTGATACTGTGAGAGTTGTGGTGGCAATTGTCGCTTTGATTGGTTTGAGTGTTTGAGTAAAATTAAAGGATTGTTAGCTTCAGAAGGTGTTGCTGTTACAAAGCATATTTCCTTTTATCCAAAATTAAACATAAAGAGACTTCTACCGAATTATTCGCAAAGAACTTTTCTTTTGCCCAAAGTTCAAAAAATAAACAATCAGAAAAGCAACAGGCTGTTAATCCCCAACTGACTAGCTTGCTTATATGCAATTATGGGCAACCAGAAGCGAGTGAATATCAACGCTTAATTAACTTATTGAATCCTCCAAAAGATAGACTTATTTTTTGTGACTTTTACAAAAAAATAAAATTAACAAAAAATCAGAAAAGTATAAAAAGTTAGAAAAAATTAAATGTATTAATTTCAGAAAATCGTTTATTTTAAATTAAAGCTCCTGAAAGTCAGAAATTACTCTCTGTGTCGGGTTGCTCTTCCAAAGCGAGACGGCTTGACAAACTCTCACTGTTAACTTAAGTAAAACGCTATCTCATAGCAAGTGCGTGTCAATGCTTCCTTTTTGTTGCGTTTTCTCACCGAGCCAGAAATCAACAGACTCTTCCTTTAAATGATATACACCGTATGCCCACTAGAAATAGCTTAACTCAACAGCTTTTATACTGGGAACAGCTTCTTAATAGCGAGCTCCCTGTATTAGAAATCCCATCAGATTATCCACGCTCTCGGCTTCAGTCATTCATTAGAGCAAAGGAATCGGTTGAGCTTAATGAAGAGTTCTGCTTAAAATTCGATAAATTTTGTCAGGATGAAAACTTTACTATTTTTACCACGCTCCTGGCTGCATTTAAAGTTCTTTTGCTTCGTTACACGGGACAGAAAGATATCATTGTAGGGTCTGTGTCTGCTGATAGTCTTCGTGACAAAGAGGGAACCAACCCGGAAACATTCATCAATCCAGTAGCTCTCAGGACAAATTTAACCTCAGAGCTAACGGCTAGAGAACTTTGCCAGCGGGTTGGTAACAAAGTTGAAGAAGCTGCACTCAATCGCGATTACCCGTTTGAGAAGTTGGTTGTAGCTTCCCAACAGCAAAATTTAACTCAAGCGCCGATTTTTCAAGTGATGTTGGTGCTGTGCGATGTACCGTTTTGCCTTTCAACTAAGCCGATTTGGTCAGAGAATCTGGCACAACAGGAACATAGCGCCTTGTGCGACCTAGTTGTTTTGGCTTCTAAGAAAGAAGGGAACTTAATCATAAGCGGTGAATACAACGCCTCTTTGTTTGAGTCAGCCTCGATTAGGCGAATGTTAGGGCATTTGCAGACCTTACTGGAAAACCTCATCGCCAATCCAGACCAGTGTATTTCTACCTTGCCGCTGCTGACAGAGCTAGAGCGACATCAGTTATTAGATTGGAACGATACTAAAACAGACTTTCCCTTTGATAAGTGTATCCACCAACTATTTGAAGAACAGGTGGAACTCACTCCCCAAGCAGTAGCTGTAGTTTATGAACAACAGCAGTTAACCTACCATCAGCTGAATCGAAAAGCTAATCAACTGGCGCACTATCTTCAAGGTTTGGGAGTCGGTCCAGAGGTACTTGTAGGTATCTGTATGGAACGCTCCCTAGAAATGCTTGTGGGACTGTTGGGTATCCTCAAAGCGGGTGGTGCTTATCTACCATTAGATCCAGTCTATCCCCAAAAGCGCATATCCTTGATGCTGGCAGATGCCCAAGTGTCAGTGATATTAACTCAAAGTAAATTACGGGGCATCCTTGAGGCTGGCGTAATTACACAGCCGAGTATAGTAGTTTGCATAGACAGCGACTGGCACTTCATTGACTCTAAAAGCGATGAAAACCCAGTCAGTGGAGTGACACCAGACAACTTAGCCTACACTATTTACACCTCTGGCTCCACAGGGAAACCTAAAGGAGTGCAAATTGAGCATCGGTCTGTGGTCAACTTTTTAACTTCCATGAGCCGTGAACCCGGCATGACCGCAGAAGACATAGTAGTGGCAGTTACTACCATATCCTTTGATATTGCTGGACTGGAAATTTATCTGCCCTTAAGCGTAGGAGCACAGATGGTGCTAGTCAGTCGCGAAGTGGCTACTAGTGGTGAGCAGCTAAAGGAACTATTAAGTCGCAGTGGTGCAACCATCATGCAAGCCACTCCCGCCACTTGGCAAATGCTGTTAGCTACAGGATGGCTTGGGAACAAACACCTAAAAATTCTCTGTGGTGGTGAAGCCCTCACACAAAAACTGGCATCTGAGTTGCTCAGTAGATGCTGTTCCCTGTGGAACTTGTACGGCCCCACCGAGACAACTATCTGGTCAACACTCTACAAAGTTGAGTCAACAGATGCTCCCATCCCGATTGGAAAACCAATTGCCAACACCCAGATCTATCTGCTAGACCCCAATTGGTGCAATCAGACAGACCCTGTAAAACCTGTACCTGTGGGTGTAGCTGGAGAAGTTTACATTGGAGGTATGGGTGTAGCTAGAGGCTATCTTAACAAACCTGATTTAACTGCGGAGAGATTTATTCGCGACCCTTTTAGTGGAAAACCAGGAACGCGCCTTTACAAAACTGGCGATTTAGCTCGCTACTTACTTGACGGTAATATTGAATTGATCGGGCGGAGCGACAGCCAAGTTAAAATTCGCGGTTTTCGGATTGAGCTTGGGGAAATTGAAGAAGCACTTTTGCAACATCCTGCGGTCAGAGAAGCAGTGGTTATTTCCCGCGAGGATGCAACAGGGGATAAACGCTTAGTGGCTTACGTGGTTTGTGAAGACCAGTCCCTAGAATCTCAGAGACAGGTGGCAGGCAAGCTCAGATCGGTATTACGAAGTTATTTGAAAGAACGTCTACCTGACTATATGCTGCCAGCAGCTTTTGTTGTACTCGATAAAATGCCTCTGACACCTAATGGAAAAGTAGACCGTCGTGTACTAAGAGCCCCAGAAATGTCTAGACCTGAGTTATCAACATCTCTAGTAATGCCCCAATCGGATGTTGAACAACTCATTGCTTCTGTTTGGCAAGAATTGCTGCAATTAGAAGGTGTGGGAATTCATGACAACTTTTTTGACTTAGGTGGTAATTCTCTACTCCTGAATCAGAGCGCTAATAAATTAGCAGAAATATTTGAAGTAAAACTGTCAATTGTAGAGCTGTTTCAATACCCCACTATATATACTTTGGCTCAACGCTTAAGTCAGACGGTAAGAAAATCTCCATCTGTCACTACCCACAAACCAAGCAGTAGAGTGATGCGTCAGTCTGACAAGAGCAGAGAATCAAATATCGCCATTATCGGTATGTCAGGCCGCTTTCCAGGAGCTAAGGATGTGGAGGCATTTTGGCAGAACCTGCTCCAGGGGGTAGAATCAATTTCCTTTTTTTCTAATGAGGAATTGTCCCAAAACGACCCGACGAAGCAACGTAATCCTAACTACATAAAAGCTGGCGCGGTTTTGCCAAATATCGAAGAGTTTGACCCTTCCTTCTTCGGTTACAGCGCTCTAGATGCCTCCATTATGGACCCGCAACAGCGGATTTTCTTAGAATGTGCCTGGGAAGCCCTTGAGAGTGCTGGCTACAATCCAGAAAATTATCAGGGGTTAATCGGAGTTTATGCTGGATCGGGTATGAATACTTACCTGATTAATAACGTTCATCCCAACCGGGGCTTCCCTGTCGATCGCACATTCTTAGAATCAGCCAGCGATTTACAAGTTCGCTTTAGCAATGAGAAAGATTATCTGCCTACACGAGTTTCTTACAAACTGAATTTAACTGGACCTTCTGTTAATATTCAAACGGCTTGTTCAACTGCACTGGTAGCCGTTCACATGGCGTGCCAGAGTTTGCTCAATGGTGAATGCGATATGGCTCTAGCAGGAGGCATTGCCGTCAGCGTTCCCCAAAAGGCGGGGTATCTGTACCAAGAGGACATGATTTGGTCTGCCGATGGACACTGTCGAGCCTTTGATGCCAAAGCCAGTGGAACTGTGTTCGGCAACGGAGGTGGAATTGTTGTCTTGAAGTTGCTAGAGGCGGCGATCGCTGATGGAGACTGCATCCATGCTGTGATCAAAGGGTCAGCGATTAACAACGATGGTGCAGCGAAGGTGGGTTATACAGCTCCTAGTGTGGAGGGACAAGCCGCTGTAATTTCAGAGGCTCTGGCGATCGCACAAATTGACCCAAGCACAGTCACCTACGTAGAAACCCACGGAACGGCTACCCGTCTGGGAGACCCCATTGAAATTGCCGCGCTAACTCAAGCCTTTCGCCAGAGTACCGAGAAAAACAGTTTTTGTGCGATTGGCTCGGTCAAAACCAATATCGGACATATCGCGGAAGCGGCTGGTATCGCAGGTTTGATTAAGACCGTGCTTGCACTCAAACATAAAGCAATACCACCTAGTCTGCACTTTAGTCAACCCAATCCCAATATTGATTTTGCCAACAGCCCCTTTTACGTTAATACGACACTATCTGAATGGAAAGCGAATGGGACTCCAAGACGTGCTGGAGTGAGTGCTTTTGGTATAGGGGGAACCAATTGTCATGTAATTTTGGAAGAAGCACCCTCAGAAATTCAAAATTCAAAATGGACTGCGTCCCGCTGCGCTAACAAAATTCAAAAGGAAGATGCAATTGAACGTCCCTTGCATTTGCTGTGTTTGTCGGCAAAGACACCCCTAGCTCTCGATGAGTTGAGAAAGCGTTATGAAGTTTATCTGAAGTCCCATCCAGATGCCTCTTTGGCAGATATTTGTTTTACAGCTAACACAGGACGCAAGCACTTTAACCATCGATTGGCAGTCACGGCTTTCTCTGTTGAGCAGCTTGGCTCTCAACTACAGGCTTTTGGACAACAGACGACTCCTGCATCGAATGGTGCAACGAACAGTCCCCTACCAACAGAATCGGAAAACGTAATCTCGTCAGTCGGTGCGCGATTCGCAATCGCACCAGCGGCTCAAAAAGAGCGCATCGCCTTCTTGTTCACGGGTCAGGGGTCGCAGTATGTGGGCATGGGTTGGCAGCTCTACGAAACCCAACCCACCTTTCGCACTGCTCTAGACAATTGCGATCAAATTTTGCGTCCTTATTTGGACAAACCCCTACTGGAGGTACTTTATCCCTCTCAAGAAGCGGAGAATCTTTCACAGACCAAATCCCCCATTGACGAGACTGCCTATACCCAACCTGCCTTATTCGCCCTGGAATATGCTCTGTTTGAGTTGTGGAAATCCTGGGGCATAGAACCCGATGTGGTCATGGGTCATAGTGTCGGGGAATATGTGGCTGCCACTGTAGCAGGAGTTTTTAGCTTAGAAGATGGCTTGAAATTAATCGCCGCACGGGGGCGGTTAATGCAAGCCCTGCCTCAGCAGGGGGAGATGGTAGCGCTGTTAACCGATGAAGCGCAGGCACGAGCAGCCATTCAACCTTATGCTACTGAGGTCTCAATTGCTGCCATTAACGGACCCCAAAGCCTTGTTATTTCCGGACGGCGCGAGGCAATTAACACTCTCTGTGCCGACTTGGAAGCGGCTGGAGTCAAGACAAAGAAATTAAACGTCTCCTATGCTTTCCATTCTCCACTGATTGAGCCGATGGTGGCCCAATTTGAGCAACTGGCTCGACAAGTAAAATTTGCTGCACCCCAAGGGAAACTGATTTCCAATCTGACAGGGGAGTTGGTAACTTCTGAAATTGCCACTCCCCAGTATTGGTGTCGTCACCTGAGAGAGCCAGTTCGATTTGCCCCCAGTATGGAAACCCTACAGCAGCTAGGGGTAGAGGTGTTCGTAGAAATCGGGCCAAAACCTACCTTGTTGGGAATGGGTCGTGCCTGCATCAGAGAAAATAACCAACTGTGGTTGCCTTCTCTACGCCCAGGACAAGAGGATTGGCAGCAGCTACTAAGTAGTTTGGCACAATTATACGTGCGTGGAGTCCCAGTCAACTGGTTGGGCTTTGACCAGGACTATAAAAGGCATCGCCTGCAACTACCCACCTATCCTTGGCAGCGACAGCGCTATTGGGTAGAGGCGACGGCTTTTGAAAACAAACGAAAAGCCCTTACCCATCTTAAGAGTTTAAATAGCCAAAGCCAGAATCCCTTGCTGGGTCAACAGTTAGACTTACCAGGAACAGCCGAGATTCGGTTCCAGTCGCAAATTAGCCAGAACTTCCCAACTTGGGTGAAAGAGCATCGCATTGATGAGACAGCGATTTTGCCAGGAACGGCTTACTTAGAAATGGCTTTGGCTGCTGGGGCAATTGTTGCCAAGTCCAAGAATCTTTGTTTGCAGGATGTGGTCATAGCCAAAGCGCTGATGCTACCCAAGGATGAAGTCAAGACTATTCAAGTAATTTTGAGCCCAAAGGAATCTGATATCTATTCCTTTGAGATATATGGTCTGACATCCCCGGCAGATGAAAATAATGGGAAAACATCTTGGACGCTCCAGGCATCAGGCAAATTACTGATTAACGAAAAAGAATCGTTAGCACAGCCAGTAGATTTAGCTGCCTTACAACAGCGATGCACCCAAGAGATTCCCCCGGAAAGCTTGTATCGACGGTTTCAACAGCAGGGAATGGATTACGGTTCCAGCTTCCAGGGACTTGAACAAATCTGGCGGCATGAACGAGAAGCTCTTTGCAAGATAGGGCTGCCGTCAGAATTAGTCTCAGAAGTAGGGGAATACCAGCTACACCCAGTGTTGTTAAACACCTGCTTACAAGTTTTAGAAGCAATTTCCCCTGATGAAAGCCAACAAAAGACTTATGTACCAGTCGGCTTAGAGGGCCTACGCCTTTGGGGACGTCCTGGGAGTCGCCTGTGGTGCCATGCCCAGTGGCGCAAAAGAGAAGACTCCTTTAACCAGAGCCCAATCGCCGATTTTCGCTTGTTTGCCCCATCTGGAGAGCTAATTGCAGACATAGAAGGGTTGCAAGTTAAGTACGTCCCGCGTGAAGCCCTCTTAAGCAGTTCACAGGAATCATCGGATAATTGGTGTTATGAGGTAGAGTGGCGTCTTAAAGAACGTCAGGGTCTTTCACCCGACTCTATGCCTGCTCCCTCAACACCTCGCCCCAAGTCGAAAAACTGGCTGCTGATGGCTGATAGTCAAGGGTTCACTCAGCAATTGGCTGTACTGCTGCGCTCCCTTGGAGAGGTTTGTACTCTAGTTTTTCCAGGCAAGGAGTACCAACAGATAGCCGAGCAAGAATTCAGGATAGACCCAGCCAGTCCAGAACACTTTGGGCGGATACTGGAGGATGTACCTAACTTGACGGGTGTGATACACGGCTGGAGTTTAGATGCACCCCAAGCCCTAACAGCAGCCGACTTAGAGGTAGCTGCATTGAAAGGCTGCGGTAGTACGTTGCATTTAGTCCAAGCGATCGCCACAAAATCTGCTGAACCGCCACGGCTGTGGTTAGTGACCCGAGGGGCGCAAGCGGTAGGAGTAGCGTCGGGTGTGCCGGGATTAGCTCAATCTCCCTTATGGGGCATGGGGAAAGCCATTATGCTGGAACACCCCGAACTCAACTGCACTTTAGTGGATTTAGACCCTCAAGCAACGGGGGATGAGGCAGGCAAAACCTTGTTGGCGGAAATCTCGTCAGGTGATACAGAAAACCTTGTCGCTTTTCGCTCACTCGCTCGTTATGTACCCAGACTCGTGCGCCGTCGCCAGCTCCACAGCAGGATGGCACAAGAGCATCTCACGTTTCGTAGCGATCGCAGCTATTTGATTACCGGCGGCTTGGGAGGTGTGGGTTTAAAAGTGGCTCGATTTCTGGTGGAACGTGGGGTCCGGCACGTAGTGCTGGTAGGGCGCTCCCAGCCAAGCGAAGAAGTCAACAGTCAGTTAAGGGAGCTAGAACACTCTGGGGCGCAGGTGGTCGTAGCCCAAGCCGATGTGTCTGACGCTTTTCAACTGACCCAACTGCTGACCTCACGAGAGCTATCCTCACCGCCACTGCGAGGGATTATTCATGCTGCTGGTGTTTTCGATGAAGGGTTACTGCAACAGCAACACTTGGAACAGTTTATGCGAGTAATGGCTCCGAAAGTACAAGGAGCGTGGAATTTACACACCTTAACCCGTAACCAGTCTTTAGACTTCTTCGTGCTGTTCTCTTCCGCTTCCTCCTTATTCGGTGGTGTGAATCTAGCCCACTATGCTGCGGCCAATGCTTTTCTGGATGCTTTAGCCTCTTATCGTCGCTCGCAAGGACTACCTACCTCCAGTATCAACTGGGGAGTTTGGGGCGAAGTAGGAATGGCAGCGAGAAACCAACAAACAGAACGGCTTAATCGGATCGGAATGGAAAGTGTAGCTCCTCATGGATTGCAGGTACTGGAGCAGTTGTTAATAGAGCAACCTGTCCAAGTAGGGGTTATGTCTATCAACTGGTCGCGTTTCCTAACAGGACAATTGGCAAAAATGCCTTTTTTAGAGGATTTCAGCGTCGAAAGTCAGGGATTGCGCTCTCAGTTTACAGAAGGGAGGTGGGAGAACCAAGGAGATTCACTCCGCAATGCCCTTGTGTCTGCGACGTCAGTAGAACGTCAACAGCTATTGGAGTCTCGCCTTAGAGAACAAGTAGCTCGAGTACAGGGATTTTCTGCCGCCAAGCTGGACATGCAACAGTCGCTAGCCAATTTGGGACTAGACTCTTTAATGGCAATCGAGTTGAGGAATTGGATCAATAACGAGATGGGGGTGAAGTTGCCGGTAATCAAAATCATGGAGGGTGCGAGCATTGCCCAACTAGTAGAGCTAATGCTCTCACAATTAGCCTTGGCGGGGATAATCACCAACGCGTCCCCATCTACTGAACTCGGTGAGGACATGGAGGAAATCATTCTGTGAAGCTTAATCAATTTGTAGCTGAACTGACCGAGCGGGGCGTCAAGTTGTGGGCTGAGGGTGACCAGTTGCGCGTTCGTGCTGCCAAGGGAGTACTAACACCAGAGCTACGTGACGAGCTAGCATTGCATAAGGCAGAACTTGTAAAGTTGCTGCACAATAACAACGCTACCCAACGTGATGCTGACCTACCCCTTCTAAGGGTTTCGCGAACTGGTAACTTACCTGTGTCTTTTGCCCAAGAAGGACTGTGGTTCTTGAGCCAGTTGGAGCCAACTAACCCCTTCTACAACGAAGTACTAGCTCTGCGACTTCAGGGTACTCTGAACGTCGTCGCGTTAGAGAAAAGCCTTAACAAGATTATTCAACGCCACGAAATCTTACGTACCAACTTCGCAACGGTTGAAGGGCAACCCGTTCAGGTTATCGCTACTAGCTTGACCTTGAGTGTGCCCGTAGTAGATTTGGGTGAGCTACCTGATTGTGAAAGAGAAATTGCTTGGGGGCTAAAAGCAAGGGCACAAGTCCAACAACCCTTTGACCTCAGTAGCTCTGGGTTAATCCAAGCTTCTGTGCTTCAGCTAACACAGACAGAACATATCTTGCTACTAACAATACACCACATTGTCTGGGATGCTCCTTCAGAGGGCGTATTAGTCAAGGAGTTAGCAGCCCTCTACACAGCCTACTGCAATGACTTGCTTCGAGAGCTACCAGAACTACCCATTCAGTATGCAGACTTTGCAGTTTGGCAGCGCCAGTGGTTACAGGGAGACGTACTGGAGTCTCAACTCGCTTATTGGAAGCAACAACTTTCTGGTGCGCCAGCTTTATTGGAACTGCCAACTGACCGAGTGCGACCTTTAACTCAAACGTTCCAGGGGGCGTGTTACCGACAAGCACTCTCAAAAGAACTAACAGAGGCAATGATTATTTCAAGCCAGCGTCTTGGAGTTACTCTGTTTATGACGCTGTTGGCGGCACTTCAAACGTTGCTTTACCGTTATACGGGGCAAAGCGATATCTGCGTGGGCACGCCCTACGCAGGCCGCGAGCGCCCTGAAATTGAGGGATTGATTGGATTGTTCGTCAATACGCTGGTGCTGCGGACTGATATATCGGGTAATCCGAGTTTTGAGGAGCTACTGTTTCGAGTCCGGGAAGTGGCGTTGGGAGCATACGCTCATACTGACCTACCGTTTGAAAAGTTAGTAGAACAATTGCAGCCAGTGCGTTCCTTAAGCTATACGCCGCTGTGCCAAGTGATGTTTGCGCTGTTCCCACCCAGGCCCCAGATAGACTTGGAAGGTTTAACGGGGAGTCCAGTAGCGGTAGAAACGGCTACGGCGAAGTTTGATTTGAATTTAGCTTTCTTTAACACCGACAAGGGACTAATCGGGCACTGGAAATACAATACTGACCTGTTTGATGCCAGTACGATCGCACGAATGGCCGGACATTTCCAGACGTTACTGGAGGGAATTGTAGCTAATCCTCAACAGAAGGTTTCCTCTGTGCCTCTGTTCACTATTCAAGAGCGGCACCAGCTACTGATAGAGTGGAACAACACCACAAAAGTGTTTCCTTTCGATAAGTGTATCCACCAGTTGTTTGAGGAGCAGGTAAAGAGATCGCCTGATACAGAAGCGGTGGTTTTTGAAGGCAAGCAGCTAACTTACCTCCAGCTAAACCAACGAGCAAACCAACTGGCACATTACTTGAGAACTCTCGGTGTGGGACCAGAAGTGCTAGTGGGCATTTGTGTAGAGCGCTCTCTAGAGATGGTAGTTAGCCTGCTGGGCATCCTCAAAGCAGGTGGAGCCTACTTACCCCTCGATCCAGCATTACCTCAAGAAAGTTTAGCCTTCCGATTGATTGATGCTCAAGTCCCGATCCTGTTGACGCATCATGGACTCCTTGTGCGTGAAGAAGCTAAAGTGCAGACTATGTTGTACTTGGACGCAGACTGGGAACTAATTGCCCAAGAATCCTCTGCGAATCCTAACAGCGAAGTGATACCGGAAAACTTAGCCTACGTCCTCTATACCTCGGGTTCTACAGGTCAACCTAAAGGCGTTGCGATCGAGCATCGGCAAATCCTGAACTACCTGCACGCTATCTTAGACAAACTGCAACTGCCAACTGGTGCCAGTTTCGCAAACGTTTCCACCTTCGCCGCCGACTTAGGCAACACCGTAATTTTCCCAGCCTTGTGTACGGGGGGATGTCTACATATCATATCCCAAGAGCGAGCCACCGACCCCAAAGCCTTAGCAGAGTACTTTGGGCACCATCCTATTGACTGTCTCAAAATTGTCCCCACCCACCTCGCTTCTCTCTTGACATCCAAGGCGTCCAACTCTATAATTCCGCGCCAATGTCTAGTCTTAGGTGGTGAAGCAGCAAGCTGGGATTTAATTGAAACAATCCAGCAAGAAGCCCCGAACTGTCGAATTCTCAACCACTATGGACCGACAGAAACCACTGTCGGCGTACTTACCTATCCTGTGAGTAGCAAGCAAGCCAGTGATAACTCAAAAACTGTTCCTATCGGTCGTCCGATCGCCAACACACAAGTTTATATTCTCGACCGCCATCAGCAACCAGTTCCCATCGGTGTACCGGGTGAACTACACATTGGCGGTGCTTCCTTAGCGCGAGGCTACCTTAATCGCCCGGACTTGACGGCTGAAAAATTTATTAACCCATTTAATGATAAAATCAATACCCGCCTTTACAAAACTGGCGACCTGGTTCGCTACCTAAGTGACGGTAACATCGAATTCCTCGGTCGGTTGGATCGTCAAGTGAAGATTCGCGGCTTCCGTATCGAACTGAGCGAGGTTGAGACAGCGATCGCACAGCACCCAGCCGTGCGAGAAACAGTGGTCGTGGCACGAGAAGATATTCCAGGTCACAAATATCTGGCAGCCTACATTGTCTGTAACCAAAAAGAAGCTCTCACCAGCAGTACTTTACGCGATTTTCTCAAGGAGAAACTACCTAGTTATATGGTGCCTGGAGCATTTGTAATGTTGAATGCCCTGCCACTAACACCTAATGGCAAGGTGGATCATCAAGCTCTACCAATACCTGATACAGCAAGTCAAGAACTAGAAACAACTTTTGTAGCAGCCCGGACTTGGCAAGAAGAACTACTAGCCCGAATTTGGTGTGAGGTTTTGCACCTCCAACAGGTAAGCATCCACGACAACTTCTTTGAACTAGGCGGGGATTCCATTCTCAGCATTCTAATTATTGCTAAAGCCAAACAAGCAGGGCTACAACTTACTCCTAAGCAAATATTTCAGCATCAAACAATTGCTGAATTAGCAGCCGTAGGAAGTACAACTGGGACTAGAAAAGCAGAACAAGGTCCAGTAACTGGGTCATTACCACTCACCCCCATCCAGCACTGGTTCTTTGCCAAAAATCTACCAGAAACTCATCATTATAACCAAGCCTTTCTGCTCTTGGTACCACCAACTCTCAACCCCACCCTGTTGCAGCAAGCCGTACAACAATTATTAGTGCATCACGATGCCCTGCGCTTGCGTTTTACTAAATCTGAAGAAGGTTGGCAACAATTCAACGCCTTACCGGATGAAGCTGTACCTTTCTCCCTAGTAGATTTATCTGCACTACCCGAAACCGAACAAGCATCTGCAATTGAAACTACATCTACCCAACTGCAAGCCAGCTTGAACCTCTCTTGTGGACCACTCGTGCGGGTTGCTCTTTACAATTTAGGAACTGGCAAACCTTCCCGCCTGCTGCTAATCATCCACCATTTGGCAGTCGATGGTGTTTCTTGGCGAATTTTACTAGAAAACCTACAAACAGCTTACCAACAGCTTGAATCCGGCCGTTCAATTCAGCTTCCTGCCAAGACAACCTCTTTCAAACACTGGGCTTTCAAACTGACGGAGTACGCACGTTCTTCCGTCGCCAAAAAAGAACTAACCTATTGGCAAAGCCTTTCACGCACGCAGATCGCCCGTCTGCCGTTAGACTGTTCAGAGGGCGCCAATACGGAAGCATCAGCCCACACTGTGTCAGTGTCGCTTAATATTGAAGAAACCCGCGCCTTACTACAGGAAGTTCCAAAAGCTTACGGTACCCAAATTAACGATGTACTGCTAACCGCATTAGTGCAGGTATTAGCTGCTTGGAGCGGGTCTAACTCTGTGCTAGTTGAACTAGAAGGTCACGGACGAGAAGAAATTTTATCAGACGTGGACTTATCCCGAACAGTCGGTTGGTTTACAACAAGATTCCCCGTGCTTCTACAGTACAAAGCAACAAACAACCCAGGAGACGTTATAAAGTTTATCAAAGAGCAACTAGGCGCCGTACCGAACCGAGGCATCGGCTACGGTTTGCTACGCTACCTAAGTGGAGATGCAGAAATTACCTCAATACTGCAAACGCTGCCAATGGCTGAGGTAAGTTTTAACTACCTGGGGCAATTCGATTGGGGAATGCAAGCAGATTCTCTGTTTAAACTAGCTCCTGAGTCAGTCGGACCAGAAGGCAGCCTACTTGGACACCGCAGTTATTTGCTGGATATTAACGGCATCGTAGTAGAAGGTCAGTTACAACTGACATGGACATACAGCGAAAACTTTCACTACTCTACCACAATTGAGAGTCTAGCCCAAGATTATGCTTGTGCACTGCGATCGCTGATTGCCCATTGTTTATCTCCCTCTGCAAGAAGCTATACACCTGATGTATCTGAACAAACTATTCACAGCGAGGCTCAACACATCAATAGTTACCAGCGTGAGGAAGATAACGCGACTGTTCCCCTACATTTATTAGAACTACCAGAGAATATCTCTGAACTACTGCCGGACGATACCGAGGCGGCATACCCTCTTGCCAAAATGCAGGAGTTTATGTTGTATCATTACAAAAATGACCCTCAAAAAATGGGGGTTTATCATGGCCAGAAATCCTACGATATATATGATGAAAGTCTCGATTTGAATGCCTTTAAGAAAGCGCTAGAAATTTTAGTTCAAAAACATCCAGTTTTGCGAACTGTATTCATCACTTCTAACGAAACCCCAGTGGTTCAGGTAGTCAAAAAGAGTTTGAGTTTTTCAATCAGTGAGCAAGACATTAGCCACATCAAATCAGACGAACAAGAAAATTACATTGATGTGGTTATGAAGCAAGATCGGCAAAATTTGTTCAACATTGAAAATCCCAATGAGCCACTTTTTCGCTTTGGGATTTTTCGGAAAGCTAAGAACAAATTTGAATTTCTGATGTCAGTTCATCATGCCATTGCCGATGGGTGGGGCAGTAGTGAATTTCTTAATCAACTGTACGAGTTATATTTAAATCTCAAGAAAGGAGAAGAAATAACAGTAATCCCTGATGCCAATGTGTACAAAGAATTTGTCGCTTTGGAAAAAGAAATTCTTGACTCACAAGATGCAGCGGATTTTTGGAGGCTTCAGTTGAAAAACTATGTCTATAAACCCTTGAAGCCGTGTCAAGCTTCAGTTGATGAAGGAGAAGCTGTTGCCTGTGAGCATATATTCAACTCAGAAATAATTTCTGATTTACAGAAATTATGCAGAAAATTGAAAGTTTCACCAAAAGCCATTTTTTTGAGTACCTACTTAGACCTTATTGGTACTCTGATGAAAGAAAAGACGCTTTGTGTAGGAACCGTCTCAAATGGTCGGACAGAAAGATTATCTGACCCGTTTGGAGCATTGGGCTTATTTTGGAATATGGTTCCGTTTTGTCAATCAATTAGCTCTGATAAAGGTGTACAAATAAAAAATGTACAACAATCATTAATTGATATGGAACCCTATGTTAGGTATCCACTTCTCCAAATTTTGGCTGACCAAGAGAAAACGGAGTTATTTTTCGCTACGTTTAATTTCGTGCATTTCCATAATGCCAAAAATAGCTTGGTTCACACTGGTTTGAAGGTATACGGGAGAAGGTTCTATGACCTGTATAACTTTCCTTTAAATTGTACGATGGAAATGTTACCATTTGAAGGAAATGCAATTCTATATATAAAATACGATAAAACGTATTTTAGTCGCCAAGAAATCTGTTCAATGATTCAGAATTACATTGAAATGTTAAAAGAAAGAATTGAGGAGTCATAATTAAACTATACCCTTTTAGCTCGATTTTATCCATTTGTGATTACCCTAAGAAGAAAAGCTGAAACTCTTACGGAAGGGATCAGGACTTTCTAAACGTCGCGCTATATTTTCAACATTGGAAAAAGCGCTGCTTATAATCACGAAAAACCGTTGAGAATTGGTAGCTAACCAAAATGATTTGGATAAAGTCGAGCTAAGTGGAGACTCTTGGGGTAACTAACAACCTCCTTCATTTGACCAAAGAAGCTCAATCATTATGAAAATAGGAATTCTCGACTCGAATCACAATCTACCCTTATTAGTAGAACCTGACACAGAACGCGAATCGTCTAATCTTGACAATTTCCTTTCATGGTACAGAGATAATAGTGAACTTGGCCCAGAAATAGCGAAGCTGACACCAGCCGCAAAGTAGCAAGTGAAACCCATGCCTGGTAAGGGTTTGAGAGGATATTTCTTTCTCGGTCAAGAAGCCACCGGGTCAATCAACAATCGCTCATCCAAATCCAAACGGAAAGTCCCATAAGGATTAATATGCCCCCAAGTCAGCGGAGTGAGAGCGCGAAAATCATCTCTGTGCATCAACTTTAACCAATCTTTTTCCGACAAAATTCGCTGCATCATCAACGTATTGATATACACCAAACAAATTTGCAACAAATGCAAAGACAATACCG
>NZ_JADEWG010000348.1 GCF_015207735.1 [Phormidium] sp. LEGE 05292 | reverse complement strand
TGTGCCGTTTTATGATTCTAGCTACTTTGTAATGGCTTTCTTATTGGAACGAAGGAATTACTATCCTCGGCTTCTTGAGTGCCATTTTATCCTTCTAGGCTAGTGCCATTTTTTCTTTCAAGTGGCATCTGGAATTAGAATAATAGGATATTGACTCATTGGCATCACTATCAAATATGTGAAAGGGTAGGATTCTCTCCGTTCTTAGAGTTCCCAAACACACAAACAGATCAACATGATTTACAAACTTTTTCCTAATCTGCTCAATCTCAAAGCAAATTAAATTAATTAAGCAGCCTTTCAATTCATACTCTCATTTCACATCTGACAGCACTTGTAAGTATCGTGCCGAAAATTACAAGTGCTGAATTTGTCCTTTGGTTACTTTGCATTGAAACTACCGAAGTTCAAGTACATAATGCCTAAGTCATCGGTATGATAATAAAGAGTAAAGTTATGTAAAGAGTCTTGACTGCAACATTCAAAAGCTCCGAAACGCTAATACTGCCATCCTCTTGGCACGCACTTTCCCCGCTTTGGCAGGGAGGGGAAACTTCTATTCAAAAAGGTTTGCCTCACTCCCAGCTAGCACCTACCTGGCAAATGTTTTTGTTGGGGGATGGTTCACCGACGCGCCACCTGCAACTACTGACTGGTGAAAAGACAGAAGTAGATTTGATTGATATGTCTGCTATTGGGATGCACCCAGATAATGCACCTGAGCAAATGCAGGTAGTACCTGGGCCAAGAGTTCGGCGACAGGTTTGGCTGAGAACTGCTTCTGGACAAAGGTTAGCTTATGCTTGTTCGTGGTGGGAAGCTAGCCATGTGGATGAGTATTTGCAAAATCGTTCTTTGCCTATTTGGGCGAGTTTAGAACGCTTACGAACAGAGTTATATCGGGATGTCCAGGGAATTTACTACGGAAATTCGGCGGCGTTAGAGTCAGCTTTTGGGTTTTCGGGGCCTTTTTGGGGTCGCCATTACCTGTTTTGGCATCATGGACAACCTTTGACGCTAATTTATGAGGTTTTTTCGCCTTATTTAACTAAGTATTTGGGGGCAATGGAGTTGGAGTGATTGGGGACTGGGAAGAAGAGGTGGGGGGGCTTCCGTGAGCGTCAGCCGAACGGTGGGGAGG